>JAVBSE010000129.1:0-17165 GCA_031547315.1 Opitutales bacterium | reverse complement strand
CAAGATATTCAAAGACGGACCTGAAGTATCCTTAAATGGGTCGCCAACAGTGTCTCCAATAACAGCAGCTTTATGAGCTTCAGAGCCCTTGCCGCCTAGGTTACCTTGTTCAATATACTTCTTAGCGTTATCCCAAGCGCCGCCGCTATTAGCCATAAACACAGCAAGCACAAAGCCGCCTGCAAGACCGCCTGCAAGAAGCCCAAGTACGCCCGCAACGCCCAAAATTAAACCAACAAGAACAGGAGCAACAACTGCAAGAAGTGCAGGAATTATCATTTCTTTCTGAGCCGCTTTAGTTGAAATTTCTACGCAGCGTGCATAGTCAGGGTCTGCAGTGCCTGTCATGATACCGCCAATTTCACGGAACTGACGACGCACTTCTTCAACCATCTGTGTTGCAGCACGCCCTACTGCGTTCATTGTAAGACCGCAGAAAAGGAAAGCCAACATAGCACCGATAAATAGACCCAAAAGCACACGTGGGTTCATCAAATGAACTTCATAAGCGTACATAAAGTCAGAGAGGCTTGCATTTTCAATAGTCTTACCCATTGCTTCAATCTTTGTATAAATGGCATCAACCATTCCTGATTTGCCCCTACCTGCATGAACAAGACCAATTCTGATTTCTTCAACATAAGAAGCCAACAAAGCCAAAGCTGTTAAAGCAGCAGAGCCAATTGCAAAACCCTTACCTGTTGCGGCAGTTGTATTGCCTAAAGCGTCTAACATATCAGTGCGCTGACGCACTTCTTTGCCCAAGCCAGACATTTCTGCGTTGCCGCCTGCATTGTCTGCAATAGGGCCATAAGCGTCTGTAGCCAAAGTAATGCCAAGTGTTGAAAGCATACCAACAGCAGCACTACCAATGCCATACAAACCTTCGTTCATATTGGCAATGTCGCCGCCTGCCGCAAACATATAAGATGCTGCAGTTCCAACAACAATAAACATTACAGGGAAAAGCGTTGAAAACATACCTGTGCCCAAGCCGCCAATAATCACAGTTGCAGGACCGGTTTTTGCCTGCTCTGCAATTTTGCGTGTAGGCGAATAAGCTTCAGAAGTAAAATACTCTGTAACCTGACCAATAAATATGCCTGTAAGCAGGCCTGTTACAATTGCGCCCCATTTGCCCAACCAACCGGGAACACCCAAAAGATAAAGCACTGCCAAAGACAAAATTATAATGAAAAATGAGCTTATATTAACACCCATGCCCAAAGATCTTAAAAGCTGTTTGCTTGTTGCACCCGGCTTAACACGCACACAGTAAATACCCAAAACTGAAAGTATAGTACCAATGCCTGCAATAATCATAGGTGCAAGAACTGCCTTCATTTGAATTTCAGGAGTTGCTGTCATATATGCTGCTGCGCCCAAAGCTGCTGTTGCCAAAATAGAACCACAGAAAGATTCATAAAGGTCGGCACCCATGCCCGCCACGTCGCCAACATTGTCGCCAACGTTGTCTGCAATTGTTGCAGGGTTACGAGGGTCGTCTTCAGGAATACCTGCTTCAACTTTGCCAACCAAGTCTGCGCCAACGTCTGCAGCCTTTGTAAAGATACCGCCGCCAACACGTGCAAACAATGCCTGCAAAGAAGCACCCATACCAAATGTTAGCATAGTTGTTGTAATAATCATCATCTTTTGATGAGGATCAATGCCGTCTATAAAATAATTTAAAAGCAAGAACCAAGCCGAAATATCTAACAGAGCAAGACCCACAACAACTAAGCCCATAACTGCGCCAGAGCGGAACGCCACACGCAAGCCCATATCTAAAGACTTATTTGCAGCCCATGCAGAACGATTGCTTGCGTAAGTTGCAGTCTTCATACCAAAGAAACCTGCCAAGCCGGAGAAAAAGCCGCCTGTCAAAAATGCGATAGGAACCCACTTATTCTGAACACCCAAGCCAAAGGCCAAATAGGCAAAAAAGAAGACCAATATCACAAAGACAATTGTAACTACCTTGTACTGCTGGATTAAGTATGCAAAAGCGCCTTTACGAACGTGCGATGCAATCTTTTGCATAATTTCTGTTCCCGGATCTTGTTTTTTCATCCAAGAATAGAAATAGAAGGCAAACGCTAATGCGATAATCGATGCAACCGGAGTAATCCAAAACAGATTATCAATTGCAGACATCCAAGAGCCCCCTGCCTGAGTTGTTGATAAGACAGGTTCTAAAATACCTGTCGCAAACGTTAGAGTAATATCTTGCATATTTATATTGTATTAATTTTTTGAAATTTTTTTGCTCTATAATAAAATGGAACGGATACGCTAAGTACCCGCTCCAGAAAAAGTTTTTAAATTATGCGCCAAAGTTAACTAAAGCACTGCGCCACCACTGATAATATTTGCCTTCCAAGTCTTCACGAGAAGGCATAGGATAAAATATCATCTCTGAACCTGCGCCAACATAAAAGCCACGCTTAACAGTTCTGTATAAAAGCTCGCCTGCCATATTGCGCACAACAACCTTGTTGTTCTTGCCAGACTTTAAGCTTACATTGTGCAAGCAGTCGCGCAAGTGATTGATGTTTTTGTATGGCAAATCTTGAGCGTCGCCCTTTTCAGGGTCATCTTGCAGCGCGCCAAGCTTAAGGTCGCAAAATGCAATTTTTTCCATGTGCACAAGGCGGTCATGGCTTGTTAAACGTTCAACATAAGCTTTAGGCTCTAGAGCGCTTGCAACTCTTGGGCGTGAAGGAGCCAAGTCTTGATACAAGAAAAGACTTTCATTAGGGATAGGCTCATAATTGCCTTTTTCCAAAGCCAAAGTGCGGCCGTCTGAGGTGACTAAAAACAAGTTCTTAAATGCTGATAATGGAACGTGCTCTAAAACTCTGTAAACAGACAAGTAAACTGATTTATGAGGGCGGCCGTCTGCGTGAGGAACTGCCAAAGATTCAAACTTATCTATAGGCAAATAATCGCTCTTAAAGTTAGGGTCGATTTCAAAGAAAATCGCTTGGTCAAAGCTGTGCTGCTTTTCGCCTGTAGCGTAGTATGCGCCGAAATCGACTGGTGATAGATTCGAGGCAATTAAAGCCTCAGGAGCCAAAGACAAATATAAGTATTTTTCCATATGAACTCAGCTATATTCCTATTATAAATTCTTCTCAAGCAAAAAATTTAAGATTTTTAAATTTGATTTCAAAATCTTTTTAAGAAGAAACAGTCTGTATAAAAAGACATTTTTATTAAAAAAAAGATTGAAATAAGACAAACAGTCTAAAGTATCAGTGTATATGTTGATGCGTCTTTTTATTTGTTTTTTAATGTCTATAACATTTTGCTGCGTGCAGGCTCAAAGAGAAGTTGATGCCCCCGATGTCAGCAGAACTTGGGGGATTAAAGTTCCTGTCTATCAAGTTAGCATAAGCGGAGATACCGAAGCTGTAGCACTTGCAAAGCGCGCCCTATCTACACATGGCAGCTTTAATGTTGTGCAAAGCGGCGGACAATACTCTTTTGTGTTTGAAAAAACTTCAGAAAATTCTCTCAAACTTTCTATTACAGGCTCTACGCCATTTTCTATTGATGTTGTGGGTAAAAGCTTTCACAACGCAGTTGCAAAGGCTTGCGACATTATTTGCATAAAGTCGCTTGGCGCCGCAGGTTATTTTTCAGGCAACTTGGCTTTTGTTTCAGACAGATCGGGCTCAACAGAAATTTATACTTCAGACTTTTTATTTCAAGATATGCGTGCGCAAACTTCTGATAAGGCAGATGTTATGCTCCCTCACTTTTCTCCTGATGGCACAAAAATAATGTACACAGGCTATCTTAAAAAATTGATGGACCTTTATGAAATAGACTTAAATGCACGCACACGCCGCACATTTGCGTCTTTTAAAGGCACAAACACCGGCGGAGCATACAGCCCAGATGGCAGCAAAGTTGCTCTTATTTTAAGCTCTACCGGCAATCCTGAAGTTTGGGTAGCAAATGTTTCTGGCAGCGGTTTTAAGCGTTTAACAAAAAACAGTTCGGTTGAAGCTTCTGCAACTTGGTCTGCAAATGGCAAAGAGCTTCTTTATTCTTCAGATGAACTTGGCAGCCCAAATATCTACAGAATGAACGCAGACGGCAGCGGACAAAGGCGCATTGCTACAAACATCAGCAGATATTGCGCAGAGCCTTCTTGGAATCCTAAAGATTCTAATTTGATAGTATTTACTGCGGCAGAAGGCTCTGGCTTTCAGCTTGCAGTTTATGATATGAGCACAAAAAAGAGCGCATTTATCACAAGGGGCGGCAGCTCTTCTTTGCCAAAGTGGACAAACGATGGCAGGCATATTATCTTTACAAAAACAGTGGGTAAAAATCGCTCGCTTTACATTGTTGATTACATCACAGGCAAGCAAACAAAACTGCATTCAGACAAAATTGGCAACTGCGCTGAAGCAGACTTTATCTACACAAACTAGGCAAAAAAATGTTACTTTTTACTCTAGACCTTGAAGGCGTTTTCATCCCGGAAATTTGGATAGCTGTTGCAAAAAAAACAGGCATAAAAGAACTGTCTGTTACTACTAGGGATGAACCCGATTACGATAAGCTTATGCGTTATCGCCTAAATATTTTAGACAGAGAAAATATCACTATTGACCTTATTAAAGAAGTGATAGGCTCTATGGATCCTTTTGAGGGCGCAAAAGAATTTTTAAATTGGCTAAAGTCTCAAGGGCGTACAATAATTTTGTCTGACACTTTTGAACAGTTTGCAGAGCCCATGATGGCAAAACTTGACTACCCTACACTATTTTGTCACGAGCTTATTATAGGCCAAGACAAAATGATAAAGGGCTACAAACTGCGCACAGACAACCAAAAAAAACGCTCTGTTGACGCCTTTCACGAACTCAATTTTAAAGTCATTGCAGCCGGCGATTCTTATAACGACCTGGCAATGCTGCGTGCCGCAGACAACGCAGTGCTATACTGCCCAACAGAAAAATTTGCTGCCGACAATGCAGACCTTCCTGTTGCAAATGACTACAAAAAACTCAAAGAACTTTTCACAAGCTTTATAAATAAACACAATGGCAAAGACTAATAAAAACACAGACAGATACGCATCACGCGGGGTTTCTTCAAGCAAAGAAGAAGTGCACGCAGCAGTAGATAAGCTAGACAGAGGCTTATTTCCAAAGGCGTTTTGCAAAATCACAAAAGATTTTCTGACAGGCTCTGCCAAACACTGCAATGTGATACATTCAGATGGCAGCGGCACTAAGTCTATCATTGCATATTTGTACTATAAAGAAACAGGCGACGCTTCTGTTTTTAGAGGCATTTCTCAAGACTCTATTGTTATGAATATTGACGACCTTCTTTGCATAGGCGCACTTGAGGGCGTAGTTATTTCTAACACAGTAAACAGAAATGCAAAAAACTTTCCTGCCAAAGCTTTGGCAGAACTTATAAACGGTTCTGAAGATTTTTTGGCAAAGCTGCGCAAACTTGGCTACCAAGTTTACTCTGGCGGCGGCGAAACTGCCGACGTTGGCGACCTTACAGGCAGCGTTGTTGTAGACTCTTGCGCTGTTGCAGTTTTAAAACGCAAAGACGTGCTTATGGCTAAGGGTATCGACGCCGGGCTTGCAATTGTGGGTTTGTCTTCTGCAGGCAAAGCGTCTTATGAAGATGTGGAAAATAGCGGCATAGGCTCTAATGGGCTTACAAGCGCAAGGCACGACATTCTTTCGCCCTACTATCGCAAAAAATATCCTGAAACTTTTGACAAAAATACTCCGCTAAATCTTGTCTACTGCGGGCCCTACAAGTTTGAAGACAAATTGCCAGACTCCAATTTAACAGTTGCACAAGGCTTGCTTTCGCCAACACGCACCTATGCGCCTGTGATTGCAAAAATTGTCAAAAAACACCCTAACCTAATTAAGGGGATTATCCACTGCTCTGGCGGAGGTCAAACAAAGTGCATGCGCTTTGGCAACAATATCCACTTTGTAAAAGACAATCTTTTTACGCCTCCTGCAATTTTTAAAGCTATACAAAAAGCCAGCAAGACCGATACAAAAGAAATGTACAAAGTTTACAATATGGGCCACAGAATGGAAATATATTGCAAACCTGCTGACGCTGCTAAAGTTATCGCAATTGCAAAGTCTTATAAGATTGATGCGCAAGTTGTTGGCTTCACAGAAAAAAGCAAAGAGAAAAATAAAGCAAATCATCTAACACTTGTTTCTGAAGGCAAGTCTTACGAGTACGTACAAAATTTCTAAAAATTTAATCTAAAAAAATATGAATAAAAAACTAATATCACTGGTAGGCCTAACAGCAATTGCATTTCTTGCAACAGCTTGCGGCAAAAAAGAAGAAGCCCCAAAGGCAGACGTAAAAGCCGAAGCTCCTAAAGCTGTTCAAGCAGCTAAAGAAGCTGCTAAAGCTGCTGTGGCGCCTGAAGCTCCAAAGGCAAACCCTAATGCAAAACTTCTTGTTTCAAAAGATCCGCAAGAAACTATGGCAAGCCTTCAGGCTGTCTTGGTAGGCCTTCCTGAAGAAGATGTTAAAGCTATTAACGAATATATGATTCGCCTTGGCATAGACTCTTCCAGAAACTTTCCCGGCAAAGAAAAAATGTACACAATGGCAAAAATGAGCAAAGAAGAAGCTGAAGCTTTTCAGAACGAAGCCATTGAATACCAAATCAAAAGCCTTGCAGTTGTAAACGGCAAAACAGCCGCACAGCTTATTGCTGAAGGTAAGAAATACGCAGAAGGCAAAAAGCCAATTGAAGAAGAAATGGAAGCTTTCCAAAAAGAAATCCAAGAAGAAATGACTAAAGTCATGGCTTCTGTTAAAGCAGAACAAGACGCCAAAGCTGCAGCAGAAGAAGCTAAAGCTAAAGTAGAAGAAATCAAAGCTCCTGCTGCTCCAACAGCACCTGAAGCTCCTGCAATTCCTGCTATTAAATAGTTTTAATAATTAAATTTTTAATTTTTATAAAGGGCGAAGATTCGCCCTTTTTTTGTTTTTGGCTTTACAGATTTTTTTATTTAGGAGGGTTTGACTGCAACCCTCCTAGAACCACCCGCAGGCAAACAAAGTTTGCATCCAATAGTGTTAAGCGAGTTATGATTAGATTTTATTTGAGACTCAAAACTTAAAGTGAAGGTTTTTTTAACTACTCAGTCTTTTGCTCTTTTGCGCTTGAAAAGTTTGCTTATTAATTTAGATTTTTCTACTTTATAAAATATAAATATGGAAAATTTTGCGACACTTTCAACACGCTATGGCGACATTAAAATCAAGCTCTTCACAAAAGAAGCTCCTAAAACTTGTGAGAACTTTATTGGACTCATCAAAAAGGGCTACTATGACGGAATTATTTTTCACAGAGTAATTCCAAGCTTCATGATACAAGGCGGCGACCCTACAGGCACAGGGCGTGGCGGCGAGTCCCTTTGGGGCGGCAAATTTGAAGATGAATTCCACCACAGCCTAAGCTTTAATAAGCCAGGTTTGCTGGCTATGGCAAATGCAGGCCCCGGCACAAATGGCAGCCAGTTTTTCATCACAACAGTTGAAACGCCTTGGCTTACAAATCATCACACAATCTTTGGCGAAGTTGTAGAAGGTTACGACATTGTTCAAAAAATTGAAAGCTGCCGCACAGGCTTTATGGACAAGCCAGTAGAAACACAGGCAATCATTAAAGCCACAGTTTCCGACTAATTAAAATTTAATAAAACTAAAAGAGGTAAGACTAAAAATTGATTACCTCTTTTTTTGTGTTTTTAATTAAGCCTGAAAAGTAAATAATGGAATCTGAAACTTCTATTTTTATGACACCTGAACGTGCCTTTTTCATATCTGCTTCATAGATACTCTTTCCAAGCATGTCCCAAATTTGAGCATTGTTTTCCATCTGCAAGTAGACTTCATCATTACCTGCGCTGGTCCAAATGGCATTCATTTTTTTGCCATCTGCCCTATCCCAGCTTGCATGATAAACTACAGTATCTTTTTCAATTTTTAAATTTGTAAAACCTTCGCCCAATTTTTCTATCAAAGTTTTATAGGCATAGTAGGCAGGTTTTTTTTCAAGATTTTTTCTGACAATTCCAAAATGGCTTTCGCGTGTAATGTCATTTTCGTTCGATCTAAAATTATACTGAAAGATTTTTTTTACGCCCTCAGAATAGGCAATTAAATGGGCCCTTGGCAAAAATTTTGCCTGTTCTTTCTCTGTTGTAACTTCATCTAAAAGAGACGCAAACGCTGCAATTTGCCCGCCTTTTTTAAACTTATAAATGCCTGCAATTGCGCCTTTATAAGCGCCAGAGTGCCCTATTAGAATTGGCTCAAAGCTATCGCCTTCTTTTAAATTTGTAGTTTCTAAAAAGTAGCTGCCATAGTTAAATTTTGGCAAATTCATTTTTGCAAAATCTTTTCCTAAGTCTAATGAGTCTGTTTTATTTGGCACATTTTGCATACTCCAGTGTGGATTTACTTTCATTCCCAAAGACTCCAGAGCCTGCATTGTTGCATCTATTTTTAAAGAACCATCTATTCTTTTTTGCATATTTAAATACAAAGGAATTCCGCCAGACATAAAGACTCTGCCGCCCTGCCCAAGATAATTTTGCAAGCTTTCCAAAAATTCATAAGGAAAATACTGCGAAGAATCTAAAATCAAAATTTTATCTGCATTTGCATTTAGATTTTTAATTTCAGAAAATTTTATTGGCTTAATACTTTTAAAATTTTCCAAAACTCTTGAAGAAAATCCATGCAAACCTTTTGCGTTATAAAAATATTCTGCATCGCACAAAAAATATGCTGTATCTTTTTGCAAATTTACGCCCATTTGCTTTATTGAACGCAGTGCGAGGGCTTCGTAAGATTTTTCATTTTCTCCGGAAGAGTTTCCTATCTCTGTTATCCAAATTTCTTTGTTTTCAATGTTAAATTTTTTCATCAAAGACTTTAAAGATTTTAGGCGGCCTGCAAGCGCACGTTCCGGCGGAAAGTTAAAATCATAAGGATGAATATTCATTATGTCAAAATATTCGCCTGCACCCATTCTTAGAAGGCTCGATATATATTTTTCCGGAATCCCTCCCAAGCCTGTCAGCAAAACTTTTGCATCAGAATCTGCCTCTTTGATAATAGTGTAAGACTTTTTTAAAAGTTCAAAATATCCTGCAGAATTTTCTTTCCAAAACGGAGTTAAATCTGCCTCATTATAAACTTCCCAATATTTTATTTTGCCTTTGTAGCGTTCTAATGCAGCTTTGAGATAAGCTTCCCATAAGTCTAAATGTTCTGAGGGGATTTTTGCATACCAAGGGTGTCCGCCAAAAATTGGCAGAATTTGCAGATTATTTTTTTCGCACTCTTCGACAACTTTATCCCACCTTGAAAAATTCCAAGTTGAAGTATTTGGTTGAACCTGCCCCCAGTCTAAATCTGTTCTTACAAAGCCAATTCCTGCATCTTTAATTAGCTTTGTTTCTTCTTTTAATTCAGGAAATTCCCATCTGTTCAAATGGGCGCAGACCCCAAATGAACTTTCTGCAAAAGCCAAACTTTGCAATAGAAAAAGTAAGGTTAAACTATAAATTATTTTTTCTATTCTCATAAGTTTGCTCCTATTGTTTTTTATAAAATATTTGCTTTAAGATACTTGATAAGTTCTGCGATTGCAAGACCTCTGTGGCTTATTTTATTTTTTTCCGAAGAGTCTAACTGGGCTGTTGTTTTGCCCAAGCTTGGAACTTCAAAAAGCGGATCATAACCAAAGCCATTTAAGCCTTTTTCGCCCCTGTTGATCAGACCTTCAATTTCTCCTGAAAAAGATTTTTTTTCGCCCTCCGGAGTGATTAGCGCAAGTACGCAAGAAAAGTGCGCTTGGCGCTTCTCGTCAGGCACATTCTCTAGCTCTTTTAGAAGTTTCTTATTATTTTCATTATCCGCAAGTGCTCCCTCAATATTTGCGTAGCGTGCAGAATATATGCCTGGGGCGCCTTTTAGAGCGTCAACGCAAAGCCCACTGTCGTCCGCCAAAATATAGGCATCTTTAGGAGCTATTGTTTTGAGGGCCTCTGCTTTTATAAATGCGTTTTCCTTAAAGCTTAAGCCATTTTCTACATGAGCAGGCATTCCGCCAAGAGCGCTTGCACTTAGCACCTTTATTGGCAAAGCTGCAGCAGAAAACATTTCTTGAAACTCTTTTACTTTATGCGCATTAGAACTTGCAATATACAAAGCCATGTCATCAGCAGGTTTTGTTAAGAGTATTTTGCTTTGAAGCGCAGGAACTAAGTCAGAAAATTCTGCATCGCCAGACGTTTTAAGTGCGGCGGCAACAGCGCCCATTCTTGCGTCTAAATAGTCTAGCATAGAAACAAAAACAGCCTCAGGCGTAGCTGCAATTGCGGCGGCACCCCACTCTAACTCGCCCTGATGGCTCAAGATAATATGCTCTAGACGCTCTGTTAAATCATCATTTAATTTGCACTTTATTGCAGCTTTGCGGACAATTCTGTAGCCCAAAACAACGTGCCCTTGAAGTATGCCTGCTCTTGTTTTTTCTGTGGCTAGGCCTTGGGTATACTCAAGCGTTTTTCCAATGTCGTGCAAAATTGCGCCGGCCAGCGCAAGCGAAGGATTCACAAAAGGATACATTGGCAGCAATTTTTCTGCGAGCTTTGCCAAATTCAAAGTGTGCTCAAGAAGTCCGTTTTGATAGGCATGATGCATTTTTACAGCAGCAGTGCTTGTGTAGAATACTGCACCTGCGTCTTCCAATGCAAATTTTACTGTATCTTTTATTTTGTCGTTGGGGATTCTTTCAATAATTTCAAAAAGCTCTGCCTTCATGAAGTCTGAAGGAAGCTCAGAACTTTCTATTAGCTCTTCTTGCACAGACTTTATTTCTTCATCTGTAAGCTTTGTGAGCGAATCTAATTTTGGGCTAAATTTGCCATTATAAAAATCTGCCTGACCTGTAAGTTTAAATACATCGCCTGAGTTAGACTGGGCCAGCACAGAAAAAGCAAGCGTATCACCAAAGCACATAACTGTCATGCTTGCAGACTTATCTGCAAATTCTGCTACAATAAATTCACTTCCATTTTTTGCAGTGCGCTTTTGCAAGCTTTTGAGTATTGCATTTGCGGAAAATTTTAAATTTTCTCCGACCCTTACTGACTTGATTTCAGAAATTTTCATAAAGCTTAAGCACAAAAGTTTTATTAAAGAAGGTCAATTTTTAAAATAAAAAAAAGAAATATTATGCGCTTGCTAATTTTATTAAATTTTAGCATAAATTGTTGCAATGTTTTTTATCAAGGCCTTAGTTTTATTGTCTGCAGTTTTTGTCTTAAGTGGCTGCTCTGTTTTTATATCTCCTATGATGTTTTTGCTCATTAAAGAAGACAGCGCTCCGCAACTAAAACCTCAAGACACTGAAATTATAGAAGAAGTAAAAGATATTGAAATTATTAAACCTATGTTTGAAGACTGCAAAATTGTATTTCTTAAGGGCTATGGTCTTCAATATCAAGATAGCTAAAAATTAATTACTACTAATATGATAGAAGTGTTTCATTACCTAAACGAATATGCTTTTTTTGTTATGGTTGCGGGCATATTTTTTTGCGCCTCAGAACTTTCATACCTTTATGGAAGGTATGTTTCAAAAACTGCGAAAGAAGATTATAGCTCTCAGGCAGGCGCTTTTGGTGGCGCAATGCTGGGCATGATGGCACTACTGCTGGGCTTTTCTTTTTCTATGGCACTGGGCAGGCACGATTTGCGTAAAAATTTATTGCTGGACGAAATTAACAACGTTAAAAGCGCATACCAATATTCAGACCTCATAAATAAATGCTGCGAACAAAAAATTAAACCTATGTTTGCAGAATATACTCAGCTTCGTGTTAACTACTATCAAAAAGGCACACTGGCAAAAGATATGAAGCAAAACATAGTAGATACAGAAATTTTGCAAAATAAAATGTGGGCTTTGGCGCTTGACGCACTAGAACACACAGAAGCCAGCAAAAAATCTGCAGCTATGGCCTTTGTAAATAAATTGTCAGATATGTTTGACGATGAAACCAAAAGAGTTACCGCGCGCGGCAATCACGTTCCAGAGCCAATATTGTGGCTGCTAATATTTGTTGGCGCATTTGCGCTTGCCATAAATTCATACTCAATAGGTTTAAAACACGCTCATCTTGCAATGCCAAGGTTCTTTTTGGTAATTGCAATAACAGCAGTGCTTACAGTTATTTTAGACCTAGACAGACCAATAAGAGGCATTATACAAATTGACCAAAGTGAAATGAAAGCCTTAAACGAGTATATTAAAGCAGACGTCAAAAATAAAGTACCTATTGCAATTGCACCCAAAGATCTGTTTTAATTAAGTTAAAAATTAATTAATTTTAAAAGAGATTGGGTTTGCCAATCTCTTTTTCTTATTTAGGGAGCCTTTTTTACTATTCAAGCTTGCTTTTAAGAGGATTTTTAAGCTATCCTAAAAGAACACACTTTTATTATGACCTTTTACTTTGCGTGTTTTATAATTTTTGCACTTTTTGTGCTTTTGAGCGTGCTGATTTATTTCAATTTCTCTCTTCTTAGAAGAAAAGAAAAAGAAGCGCAGCAAGCCAATACAATTCTGGAGTATGTTTTAAGTAACATACCCTTTCCTATATTTGTGAAGAACTACTCTAAGGGCGGTCAATATGTGCTGATAAATAAGCATTTTTACAAGTTTATAGGAATTACAAACACACTGCCTGTAAAAGATAAAACTGACTACGACATTTTTGAACATCACTTGGCAAAAAAATTTCAGGATATCGACTATGGTATTATTGAAAGAGGCGTGATGGAAGACAGCAATATCACTATTTATAATGAAGACGGCGTAGAACAAACAAACAGAATCATAGTTTGCCCAATGAAGTCTCCTTATGGAGAAGACCTGCTTATGGGCATTGCAATAGATATTACAAAGCTTATTGATACGCAAAAGCAGTTAGAGTCTCATATTGAGCGTGAAAAAATTATCAACAGTGCCCTTTCAAGCGCAATTTCATCTGACGTTAAAAAACCTGTATTGGAAAATTTCTTATGCGACGTAGGACATTATATGAAGTCCGACAGAGTTCAGATATATGTATATGATGAAAAAGAAAAAATCGCAAAATTGATTGATGAGTGGCTAAAGGATGATACTGCTGTTTATCCTGATGAATTTGCATCTATTCCATTTTATAAGGCGCCAAAGTCTCTTAAGCAAATGCAAGAGCATAATGTCCTTTCAACCAATGAAATACCGGGTGTTAACTGTTTGGGTTTTGATGAAATTTCAGAAACCTGCGAGGCCTTAAGCGTAAAAAGCGCCCTTACTTTGGGCATATTTCACAAGGGTTCTTTATGGGGAATATTGTGCTTTGACTATTTGAATGAGCACATATTTACGAAGGCAGACTATGACACGGCAATGTCTGTAATAAAAGTGCAAGAGCTCTATCTAAACAGGTGCGAAAGCGTGAAAGTCTTGCAAGAAGCTGTGAATGTTGCAAAGGCCGCAGAAAAATCTAAAGACCTATTTCTTTCTACAATGAGCCATGAGATTAGAACTCCGCTAAATGCAGTTATTGGCTATAGCGAACTTAATCAGTACGACCACCTTTCCGAAAACGACAGACTTGAAAATTTAAAGAACATAAACTTTGCAGCAAACTCTCTGCTAACTTTAATTAACGATATTTTAGATCTTTCAAAGCTTGAAGCTGGATTTGCCGAAATGAATCTTCAGCCCATGAATATGCAAGAATTCTTGGAAGATATAGTGCGTATTTTTAAATACAGAGCCACACTCAAAGACGTAGAGCTTGTTTTGAATGTAGATTCCCAAACGCCTGTGGTAAAGCTTGATTCTTTGCGCTTAAAACAGGTTTTAATGAATCTGCTTGGCAACGCAGTAAAGTTTACAGACTCTGGCATTGTTTCAGTAAACTGTTCTTTGACGCCAACTTCAGGCAATAAAGTTCAGCTTGTAATATCTGTAAAAGATACAGGCATGGGCATATCTGAAGACTACATCAAAACAATATTTAACCCATTTGAAAGACAAAGCATAAATATTGCTACAGGCAAACAGGCTCACGAAGGCACAGGCCTTGGGCTTCCTATTGCAAAAAGGCTTGTAGAAAGCATGAATGGCAAAATTATTGTTGAAAGCAAACTCGGCAAAGGCAGTACTTTTAAAATCGTCTTGGATGATGTAGAAGTATCTGATGAAAAATTCATAAGGAAAATACAAACAGCGCATTACGATGCAAATAATTTCAACTTTGAAAAAGAAGTTTTGATAGTCGATGACATTGCAATGAATGTTGCAGTTTTGGGCGCCCTGCTCAAAAAATTGAAAGTAAAATACAGAAGCGCAAATTCCGGAAAAGATGCACTTAAACTTATTTCAGAATCAAAGCCTGATGTAGTTCTAACAGACATCTGGATGCCCCAGATGAGCGGCAAGGAGCTTTTAGACACAATAAAATCCGACCCCTCCACAAAAGACATCCCCGTTGTTGCAGTAACAGCAGACGCACGCTTTGAAGACGCAGGCTTCGACAATAAGCTGCTTAAACCTATCACCTTAGATTCGCTTGCAAAATTGCTAATAAGCTTTAAAAATTAAATAGCATATTTATTTTTTGAATTTAGAGAGATGAGGAATGCCTAAGGGCCCCTTCCCTGTTCTAGCTAAAATGTAAATTTTTTTGAAAATAACGCCCTGTAAACATTTTTTTTGTTTTTAGATGAGGCAGATTTGGATGCAGTTGCAGGAAACAAAAAAGCCGCAGGGCTTTTACTTTTTGAATTTAGAGCGAGGATTTTGGATGAAGTGCTAGGAGACTAAAAAAGCGTGGCTGGGAGTGTAGTAACCTACATGACCTGTCACGCTTTTTTAGACGACAACGCAATTCGCCAAAAGCCGAAGCTATAAATTCAAAAACGGAGAGAGGGGGAGTCGAACCCCCGATAGCGTTTCCGCTATGCCTGATTTCGAGTCAGGTGCATTCGACCACTCTGCCATCTCTCCTAAAAAAAAACTAAACTAAAGTTTTGAACAAAAACGTGCCAAGCGCTCTAATCCCTGCTCTATCACTGTATCTGCAACTGCATAGCTAAAGCGGATATTGTGATCGGAACCAAAAGCAGAACCGGGCACAACTGCCACAAGCTCTTCTTCCAAAAGGCGTGTGCAAAATTCTGATGAGCTCATTCCAAAAGAGCTAATATTTGGGAACAAATAAAATGCGCCCTTTGCCCTTCTGCAAGAAATTCCTTTTATTGAGTTTAGGCCTTCCCAGAGTTTTAATCTGCGGCGGTCGAACGCAATTAACATTTCGTCCAAAGCATCTTGCGCAAGTGTTGGGTTTTGCATTGCCGCAAGCGCCCCAAATTGTGCAAAGCTTGTTGCGTTTGATGTTGTTTGGCTTTGAAGGTCTGCAATTGCACCCGCAATGTCTGCAGGGGCACAGATTGTGCCAAGTCTCCAGCCTGTCATTGCATAAGATTTGCTAAAGCCTGATGTAATTATAACATTGCGCTGTGCTTCTTCTGAAAGGCTTGCAGGGCTTATTGCTTCTACGCCATCGTAAACCAAATTTTCGTAAATTTCGTCTGACATTATGTAGATGTCGTTCTTAACTGCAAAGTCTGCCAAAGCCTTCAATTCTTCCGCTGTATAAACAGAACCTGTTGGGTTTGAGGGGCTGTTTATGATTAGCATTTTTGTTTTTGGTGTGAGCAGTTTTTCTAAATCGGCAGGTGTAAGCTTGAAGTCAGACTCGTCGCCGGCAAATGCAAACACAGGCTTGCCGCCTGCAAGCTTTACCATCTCAGGATAGCTTACCCAATATGGAGCAGGAATGATAACTTCATCTCCGGGGCTAATAACAGAAAGTATTGCCAAATAGCAGCTGTATTTGCCGCCGGGGCTCACAATTACATTTGTAGGCTTAAGGTTTTTTAAGCCCTTCTTTTGCATATAAAAATCTGCAAGTGCTTTACGCAATTCAAGCAAACCAGTTGCAGGAACATATTTTGTTTTACCTGCTTCCAAAGCCTTAATACACGCATCTTTAATGAACTTAGGCGTGTCAAAATCCGGCTCTCCTGCGCCAAAGCCGCATACAGCTTTACCTGCCGCCTGAAGCTCTTTTGCCTTTGCGTCAACAACAAGTGTTGGCGAGGGTGCTATATTTAATGACCAAGTAGATAATCTATTATTCATTTCTTAAAACAATCACGATAAGCAAATTCAGCTATTTTTTAATTGCAATACTTTTTGAAAAAATTTTCAACTTTTTTGCTTCATTTTCTCTCTCAAGTTTTTATTGAGCTTTTTCTACTTATTTTGTTGAAGAAATTAAAGCTTTATGAAATACTTTTCGGCAAAAAAATTATGGCTACTAAATATAAACGCATTGTTCTTAAAATCAGCGGAGAGGCTTTAAAAGGAAACGAAGAAGGTACTCTTTCAACAGAAATTTTATCTAACTTGGCAAAAGAACTTAAAGACATCCACGCTTTAGGTATTGAAATTTGCCTCGTTGTTGGCGGCGGAAACATTTTCAGAGGCTTACAAGGCCTTGGCAAAGGGGTAGACAGAACAACAGGCGACAACATGGGTATGCTTGCCACAATTATCAACGCCCTTGCGCTTATGAGCGCCCTTGAAAATGAAGGCCTTGAAGTAAGAGTGCAATCTGCAATACCTATGGAAAAAGTTGCAGAGCCGTTTATTGTGCGCAAAGCCATGCGCCACTTAGAAAAAGGCCGCATTGTTATTTTTGGCGCAGGCACAGGCAACCCTTACTTTTCTACCGACACTACTGCTGCGCTGCGTGCCAGCGAAGTTCAGGCAGACTGCATTTTAAAGGCAACAAAGGTTGACGGCATTTACGATAAAGATCCTAAAAAATTCCCCGACGCTGTTAAGTTCGATAAAATTTCTTACATCGATGCCCTTGAAAAGCGCCTGGCAGTAATGGATTCCACTGCATTCTCACTTTGTATGGACAACAAAATTCCTATCATAGTATTTGATATGAATAAATACGGAAACATACAAAAAGTGCTTA
>JAVBSE010000097.1:0-7297 GCA_031547315.1 Opitutales bacterium | reverse complement strand
TTCCCAGCGGAAAAGCGAAAATAATAAAACAGAAAAACTCATAGCAACGCTGTTCGACATAAACGGAGTACTATAAAAAAATGCAAAGAATATAGACAAAAGCGTTGTCAGCATAATTACCCCGCTTGCGCTTATTTTTCTATTGTAAATTAGACGCAAAAGGAAAACCGCAGGTGTTAACGCCAAAATAAAAATGCCCAAATAACCATTTTCAAAAATCACTTTAAGATAGTCTGACCTTGGAGATTTTCTTGGAATTAAAGGGAGGTCGTCGCCTTGTTCAAGGGCTATAACGCTTTCAAATGAATTTAAGCCCCATCCAAAGTAAGGACGCACTTTGATGAGAGACTTGGTATCTTTTTGGATAAGCTTTTCATTCAAAATTAAGGTCTGAGAGGCTGGCAATTTAGAGTTTTCTACATAGTATCCATACGCCTTAATTGCGCCAAAAAAAGATAATGCCAAAAAGGCAAAGTACACTAAAAATGGAAGCGTGCGCATTAGCTGTGTTGTTTCACGCTTATTTTTGCGAGACTCAATATTCGTGTGCTTCTTTAAAAATTTTTCTGTAGGCAAAACATTGTAAGCATAAACAAGAAAACAAATTGCCAGCTGCAAACACACAAAAATTCTAAAGAAAGATGAAGCTGTGTATAATGCGCTGATTCCAAGCAAGAGCCCCAAAACTATAAAACCTGTTCTTAAAGATAAGAAAAATTTGTAAGGTCTAAAACGCTGAAACGTATATATCCCCGAAGCAAATAAAGCTCCCGACCATATCATAGCAAAATAAGACCAATACTGAGAGTTTTGGAAAGTGGCAAAAGAGTTTTCGCCAAAAATATATTGCAAGCTAGGTCCGCCAAGATAAGCCAAAAAATCAAAAACAAAAGCTATAATTGCAAGCAGTGCTACAGAAAATCCGCAAAGCGAAAGCATATTTCGCAAAATAAATCTGGACTGCGTAATAAAATAAATGCTTAAGCCTGCAGCGGCTACTACCAACAAAGCAATTGCAGAAGATATTGCAGTGGGCCCGTCAGAATATGCACAGGCAAAAATATTTTTTAAGTTTTCTGTATTGATTACATAGACCGAATTGTCTTGCGGATTTACATTTTCAAAAATTGGCAAAGTAAGCCTAAAGCACGTAAAAGCAAAAAAGAATAAATATGGGCTAAGCGCCAATAAAAAATTTCTGCGCGAATGTTTGGGCGCATCAATCCAATTATGAGGATAGCTGATAATATTAAATGGAATCAGTAAACTCAAAGAAACTGCAACAGAAAAGGCCATTAGGCTTTCTCCGCCATAAAAGAGCGCAGGCAAAAATACCAAAGCAAGTGTAGTGTAAATAAGAATATTCTCATTTACGTATCTGGGTGCTTTTAAAACTACATGTTCTTCTAACATTGTGTGGAATTGTAATAGATTGATTTTGCGATATTTTGGCTGGTAGTAGTGTTTAAGAGTAAAGATGTAATGCAAAGGGCAAAGTCTATGGCAGTGCCTGCGCCTTGTGAAGTAACAATATTATCTGAAACTACGACAGGTTTGTTTAGATATCCTGCGCCTATTTTTTCAGCAACGCTGCCATGAGACGTAAAAGGTTTTCCCTCTAAAACGCCTGCGTTCTTTAAAACTATAGGAGCTGCGCATATTGCAGAAACTATTTTTTTTGCGTCATTGTGACGATTTACAAATTCTTTTAATTCTTTCAGGTCTGAAACTTTATGCACGCCTGCGCCTCCGCAGATTATTATTGCGTCAAAAAGTTCGGAAGATTTTTCAGAAAATAAAAAGTCTGCATTTACGCCTATATTGCTGCGCCCCAAAGTGAGCAGTTTTGATGAAATTGTAAGAACCAGAACCTCCAAACCCGCACGACGCAAAATGTCGATAGGGGTAATAGCCTCTATTTCCTCAAAATCTTCAAAAATAATGACAGCAATTTTCATCATATATAAAAAACTCTAAGCTAGGCAAAATGCAGACTAGACGCAAGTTTTTTTAACGCTTAATTATGATTAAATTTGGAGTGTATTTATAAAGTTCTTAAGTCCTTTATAATAAACGTTTGGCGCATATTTTGGTATGTTATAGTGGCCTGCTTTTTTGACAGGAATAAAATATTTTTTACACCCGGCTGCCGCAAAGAGTCTTTTTGCATTCCAAAATGGAACAACTCTGTCTTTTTTTCCATGCAAAATAAGCAAAGGAGATTTTAATTCCGGCATCAGCGCTTCATTATTTAGCAAGTCCCATGGCAAAACATTTATTGGCAAAATGGCATGAAAGGCCGATGCAAAGCCGCCCATAAGTATAAGCGCTCTTGGCTCTTTTTTTGCAGCCAAATATGAAGACGCCGCAGAGCCCATTGAATATCCAAAAATTACTATGTTTTCTTTTTCAAGTTTAAGATTTTTTGTAAGGTAATCCCAAGCGGCTTCTGCGCAAGGGTAAATAATTTTTGAAGACGCCTTGCCTTCGCTTTCGCCATAGCCGCAGTAATCGTAAGCAAAAACAGAAAAGCCCATTGCCCGCAGTTCTATAAGTTTAGGCATTATTTCTCCCAAGTCTTCTCCATTGCCATGAGAGTAGAGTATTGTGTATTTTGCGTTTTCTTTTGGAAGATAGAGAGCGCAGATTTTTTTTCCTACTGAAGTGTTTAACCAAAGATAACCTGCTTTTTCATCAAATTTGTAAGACGCCTTTGGCGCAGGGAATGCAAGTTTTTCTGCAAAAAAATATGCGAATAAAAGTAAGAGCAAATACAAAAAAACAAGTATCAAAAGAATTTGAAAAGCTAAAACTAACATAGGCCCCTTGTCATTTTATCAAGATTTTGCCAGTCTTTGAGGGCAATAGTTTCAGGGCGGCTTTCAGTAGTAAAGCTTTCAGAATTTTTTATCCAAGAGATTAAGTTTTCATTTTCCAAATCTTTTGCGATAGACAAAATTTGCTTTCTGCGTCTTGAAAAAATCTTTCTGATAAGCTCTTTGGTTTCAGGCATAAAAATAAATGGCTCTGGCTTTATTACTAATGCCAGCAAAAGAGAATCTACTTTGGGGCGTGGATAAAAGCAGCTTGCGCTAACTTTGTGCATAGCCTTTACATCGTAAGCAGAGTTTAAAAATATTGAAATGGGAGAGTATTCCGAACTTTCATTTTTTGCAACAAATCTTACAGCAGCTTCTTTTTGCAGCATAAGCGACATATATTGCGGCAAGCGCAAACTTAAAACCTTATCCAGCCAAGGCGTGCTTATTGCGTAGGGCAGATTTGCAACTATCTTAAAATTTTTAATTTCTGAAGGCAGGGCGGCAAGCGGGAAATCAATTGCATCGGCATTTATTAGACTTAACGCAGGATTGTTTCCATAGTTATTTTGAATGTATCCAAAAAGTTTTTTATCTAACTCTACAGCCCAAAGCTTTGCGCCTGAATCTAAAAGTGCGCCGGTTAAAGTGCCTAGGCCAGGACCAACCTCAACAACGCAGTCGTTAGCCGAAACATCTGCAAGCTCTAAAGATTTTCTTACAATATTAGAATCTATCAAAAAATTTTGGCCAAGTTTTTTTGCAGGCTCGTGATTTATTTCTTTTAAAATTGCGAGCGTCTTGCTTGGCGTAAGCTGTCCTACAAGGTTCATTATTTCTTAAACCCAAGTCTGCCGGAAATAGTCATTGCAGCGTCTTTAATCTGTTTTCCGATAGCAGAAAACTCTTTTGCCAAAACTCTGTTTGAGGGTCCTGTAATCC
The DNA here is from genome assembly GCA_031547315.1 of Opitutales bacterium. GTDB lineage: Bacteria > Verrucomicrobiota > Verrucomicrobiia > Opitutales > Intestinicryptomonadaceae > Intestinicryptomonas. The sequence goes on along the minus strand of JAVBSE010000097.1, from coordinate 3,536 downwards.
AAAGAACTGCAACAGGATAGCCATGCAGATTAAACACAGGGGCAGCAACGCAATTTACGCCGTCAACTGCTTCAGATTCGTCTGACGAATAACCTTGTTTTGCAATTTTTGAAAGCTCTTCTTCTAAAATACTGCGATTTGTAATTGTGTTGGCCGCATTTTTTGTGAGCTTAATTCTGTCTAAAATTGCGCTGCTTTCATTCTTTGGCAAAAATGCCAAAAGCGCCTTGCCGGGAGCAGAAGAATGCAGCGGAGATTTCATGCCCAGTTTGCCTGTAAAATTAAATGGGTGGAGGCCTTGCTCTTGCTCTAGCATAACGCACTCGTCATCTAAGAGAACTCCAAACATTGTGGTTTCTGCGGTGGTGTCGCGAACATTTCTGATAATATCCATGCTCTCGCTAAGCACGTTTGCATCGCAAATAGAAGCGTAGGCAAGATTCAGAATTTTTTTAGAAACAGAGTAGGCGTCAGAACTTTCATTCTTACGTGCGTAATCTATGTCTTCCAGAGTCATTAAAATTCTGAAAAGCGAAGTTTTGTTGCAAGAAATTTTTTCCAGCATTTGTGGAAATGTGATTCCATTAGGAGATTCTGACATAAGTTCAAGAAGTTCAAACGCCTTTTTAAGATTTGGTATTATATAGCGTTTTTTCTCTTGTTTGCTTGTTTTATTTGCTTTTTTGCGTTCCATTTTGAGTTTATTTTTTCCCTGCTTAGTATTTCAAGTGTTTTGCTTTCTTCAACTATTTTTTTAAAGTTTTAAAATTTTCTTGCAATAATTTTGAAACTTAGTTTATTTATACAAAAAACGATTAAAATATACTTGCGTGGGAGAGCAAGTAAAATAATCTTAAAAACAACAATGATGGGGAATTTAAAATGGTTAGTATGAGAAAAGGTATTTTTACTATTCTGCTTTTAAGCTTGCTAAGTGCCGGTTTCGCACAAGAACGAAAGGCAAATCCATTTTTCGGAGAGCGCTTCACTAATATAAAATTACAAAGAAATTTTGGAGACAAACAATGGCATGGGCGCGACCCATCACTAGCCGGCACTTGGAATATAGACCATCCAAAAGATAAAGATATGACTCTTAGGCTTGAGGGCAACAATGGCGGACAAGCGTATCTTAAAATAAAAATGAACGATGCTTTAAGCGAAGCAATGGTATATTCAGACACAGGCTCTTTTGAATTTACACTACCTGCCTTAGAAAAGATGAAGGGTGATGAACGCAGCGAATTTAAAAACAGAACAATACTTACAGCATTCCCGCCAACTTATGATGAAATTGCAAAGTACAGAAACTTGGCTTTAAATCCTTACGATTTTCAAGATGACAAAAAACAGATATTTTTTCCTCATGCTACAGCAAATTCTGAATGCAGAAATGAGCTTATTTTCAGAGCCAGAAATGCCATAGATGGCAACAAAGACAATTTAAAACATGGAGGCTGGAAGCATCGCTCTTGGGGCCCTGAAAAAATTGAAAATCCTGAAATTACTGTAGATTTTGGACGTTTGGTAGAGTTAGACAAAGTTGTTTTGCTTTTGAGGGCAGAGTTTCCTCATGATGATGTTTGGACATCTGCAAATATAGAGTTTTCGGATGGCAAAAAAATTCCTATAAATTTGAAAAAAACTGAGGAAGCTCAGGTTTTTTCATTTCCTAAGCAAAAAACAAAAAGCGTAAAATTAACAGACCTAAAAACAAAAACGCCAATAGGCTGGTGTGCACTTTCAGAGCTTGAAGCATGGGGGGCGGATCTAATGCCTTTTGAAGTGCAAAATGCTAAGGGTGCTGCGCTTTCTTTTGAAGCGGCTTTGGCAAGTTTGAAGTTTGAAAAACTTACAGAGGCCCAAAATTTGTGGATTTGGCGTATGCTTTTAGAAAAGTATCCTACGCAGGCAGACTGGCTGCGCAGAGATTTGGGGCTGTCGCTTTCTGTACTGCCCGCAAGTAATGAAGAAAGAATAAAATATTTTTCAGACCTAAGTTTAAAAATTGCAGAGAATTTAAAGAATAAAACGAATTTATCTGAACTAAAAACTGCGCTAAAAAAAGTTAAAACTTTAGAGCAGGCAATTCAGGCATACTCTTTTGCTGCAAATAAACGCAGGGTGGAATTTCTTTCAAACTTAAAGGGTAAGCCTTCAAAATATGTTTATGTGGAGCGTTACCCAATAGCGCCATCTTTTTATGGCTATACAGAAGGCGCTTCTGACGCCAGAGGAGAAATGAAATTTGCGCCAAATTCAAACTTGTGCCTTCTTACAATAAATCCTGACGGAACAAGTGTTTCAGAAGTTTTGCTTTCAGACCCTAATGGAACTATCAGAGACCCCGACGTTTCTTATGACGCAAAAAAAATACTGTTTTCTTGGAAAAAAGACGCATTAACAGACGACTTTCATATTTATGAAATGGACTTAGCCAGCAAAACAATACGCCAAGTAACAAGCGGTAAGTCTGCAGATATAGAGCCAAAATATCTGCCCACAGGCGAAATCATATTTAACTCTACAAGGTGTGAGCAAACTACAGACTGCTGGATGACAGAAGTAAGTAATCTTTATATGATGAAGCAAGATGGCTCTTTTCTAAGGCGTGTGGGCTTTGACCAAGTTTGTACAACTTATCCAACAGTTACAGAAGAAGGCGACATTATCTACACAAGGTGGGATTATAACGACAGAGGCCAAACCTTTACCCAGCCCCTTTTTATGATGAAAGCTGATGGAAGTTTTCAGACAGAAGTTTATGGAAATAAGTCTTGGTATCCTACTGCAATTGGCCATGCAAGGCAGATTCCCGGAACAAAGAAGTATATCTCTATTTTGCATGGGCATCATACTGCGCAGCGTGGAAAGCTTGCAGAGATTGACCCAAGCAAGGGCCGCCAAGAAGCTTCGGGGGTGGAATTGCTTGCGCCTCGCAGAAAAGAAGAGCCTGTGAAGATTGACGCTTACGGACAAAAAGGAGAGCAGTTTGAGTATCCTTTTCCGCTTGCTGATGGCTTGTTTTTAGTGACTTTTCAGCCATTTTCTTCTGAGAATCGCTCTTACCCAACCGGCTACGGGCTTTACTTAATGAATAATGAGGGGCAGCGTGAACTTTTAGCCTATAACACTCTTTTAAACAGCACTCAGGCAGTGGCTTTGACGCCAAGGCAAATTCCTGTTTTAGAAAAATCTAATGTAGATTATAAGAGCGATAAGGGCTATTTATTTGTTCGCAATATTTATTATGGCGATGGCGTAGAAGGCATTAAAAAGGGCTCTATCAAAAAACTAAGAGTAGTAAAAATAGATTACAGACGTGCGCCTGTTGGGGCTTTAGATGCAAATAATAACGAAGGCGGCGTTGGCGTTGCCAATATGGTTTGCACACCTATCGCACTTGGGCATGGCGCTTGGGATACTAAAGAAATTTTAGGAGAGGTAGATGTTGCTCCGGATGGCTCTGTCTATTTTGAAGTGCCTGCAAGAACGCCTGTTTACTTCCAGCCAATAGATGAAAACGGAAATGCAGT
>JAVBSE010000027.1:0-3255 GCA_031547315.1 Opitutales bacterium | reverse complement strand
AAAAAATTTCAGACACAGAACGTTAAACCTGGGACAAAAATTTAGTAGACCTTGCAAATTTTGCACTAAATTTAGACCCTACCCGCCCCTTTGTTACTGTTGATGGCGATGGCGACTTAAACGGCCGCCTGCCTGTCTGGAGCAAGCACTTTGGCGATGGCTTCAGAGGCAGGCAAATCGATGAAATTAAAGCCACTTTGAAGACTCCAAAACCCTTAGTAGTAGGCGAGTTTGGCGCAACCTATTATGGAATGCCCCCAAGAGTTTTTAAATATTTTGGAGACAAAGTTTTTGAATCTTACGCAGGCAGAAATGAGGCCTTGGCTGTAGATTTATACAAGAATGTCACAGAAATGGTTAAACCAAATATTGCGTATTTTTCGCCCTCAGAAGTTTGCTGGTTTGGGATAGAACACTTGAATTTTGGCTACTCAGACTTCTCAAGACTGCCAACAAATAATGATGGCATTTTTGCTGGCAAAGACTACCAAGAAGGCAAGCCAGGCTATCAGCTAGAGCGTATTCCGCCATACATATTTACAGTAAATGCCGGCATAGATAAAAACCTGCCATTTATGAAACCTCTTGCCCACTACCTAGCGCTAAAGGCTGCGCTTGCAGGCAAACCCTGCCCTTGGGATAAATATGAGGAAATTTCAAAAGACGTAGAGCAGCGCCCTTTCAAAGCTCCTGCGGCAGAAGCATTGCCTGAGGCAAAATTTGCAGAAGCCTACTTTATTGGAAATCCAGAAGGCAAACTTGCCAAGCAGCTTAGGAAATTTGGCGTAATACTTTCAGACAAAGAAGGCACATCTAATTTTGTGATTGTAGATGCAGAAAATATTACAGAAGAACAAGCTGCAAAGCTAAAATCAAAAATCATACCTGCGCTAAGCAAAAAAGAAAATTCAGCCCTTGTATGTATGAGCGCAAACAGTGCCCCCAATGCAGTTTTAATGAGCGTGCTGGGCAAGGGTTTAGAAACTTACAACTTCACATCCACCTCTATGCTTAAAGGCAATGATGAGGCTTGGGCAAAGCGTTTTAACCTTGCAGACCTCTACTTTGTTGCGTCTAAAGCAGGCAAGAGCGAAATACTAAAAACTTCTTTTGCCGGAGACTTTTTAAAAGGCGCAAGTGTCATATTTAAAGCCTCAAACGTGGACTGGTCTTTATTTGACGCAAGTGAGGTTTCAAAATGCTCGCAAGTAGTGCTTTACGAGAGTCTAAAAAAACCTCTTGGCGCAGGCTTAATTTCTAAACCCCTTGGCAAAGGCAAGCTATATATGTCTGCCCTTAATTACGAGCTAGACAGCAAGCACGCAGTAACATTCTTTAAGTCGGTATTCAGAATGATGGGGCTTGCCACAGTAAAGGGAGAAGCCGGCACAGACACAAAAGCCGGCTCTCACGACCTTTTGATGGATGGCCCAATAGACTAAGTGCAAATAAAAATCTAAAAAAAGAGGCAAATAAGACGAAAAGCTTATATTGCCTCTTTTTTATTAAAGTTTTAGAAATTTTGGAGACGATGAGGTTCGAACTCACGACCCCCACAATGCCATTGTGGTGCTCTTCCAACTGAGCTACGTCCCCGAAAAACCTAGAGACTGAGAAAATTTCTATCAAGGTCAATTCTTTTATCTTGAAGTATCTAGAAATTTGAAAAATTATAGGCAGCATAATTTATGAGCGAATATTTTTCAGATGGCTTCTTTGGAGCATCCCCAGATTCAGGACCAGACAATTGGTCTGAGAAAGACTGGCTGGACTATATAAACACTGCAGACACTGAAATAGAAAAAATTGCAAAAGTTTATTATTTTCGCAGAAAAAATGACGACGACTTTATTGAAATAATGAAAGACCTTGGCATTGCCGACATTCTTTCAATCAATATAGAAACGCTCCACGAGTCTGCGCCCTTGTCAGAATTTTCAGACACTCCGCTTACGCTGATAAATCATCCTATTTTTATTATCACAAACGCAGTTTTAAAGGCGCTCAATTATGCGCTTAAAAACCTCTGCGCAGCTTACGAATTTAAAAGCCTTAAAATTTGGGAACTTGCAGAGCTTTACAACAAGATTTCAAAATCCATTTTTATAGCAGTAAATTCCACAGATTTGGGAGAAGAAAATCTTTTCAGATTCTATTATAAATCTGCGGCTCAAGAATTGAATTTGTTTTTGCGCCTTATAGAAAATCTAAATTCTGAAGAAGAAAATCTTTCGGAGCATCTGGATTTTATTCAGACCATAGTTTTAGATTTGCGCCAGCTTTGCCTGAATTTGTCTTAGCTATTTTTTCTAGACAGTTTTGCTGTTCTTATAGTAGAATCTGCGAATAATCTTATAAAAATATGATTAGTTTATCTGGCCTTAAAAAAATCGCATTCGTAAAATTGTTTTTTGCATTTTCTGTTTTTTCTGTTTTTGCGCAAAGCATTATAGAGGAAAAAACTCCTACAATACACAAACGTGGCGTTTACAAAGATGTTTTGGCTATGACTGCAGTTACATACAAAACTGTAGATTCTCAGTCGCTTCAGTTTGATATAACTTATCCTCAAACAAATGCCCCCGAATCAGGATTTCCTTTAATTGTCTATATTCATGGCGGGGCTTGGTCGGGCGGCGAGAGGCAAGAAGGCTATGGCTTTTTTAATGATGAAATACGCTACTACAATTCTGAAGGCATTGCAGTTGCCACTGTCTCATACAGATTTATAAATCCGCATAAAAAATTAACAATTGAAGACTGCGTTATAGACGTAAAAGACGCTTTGCGCTTCATTACAAAAAATTCTTCTGCACTAAAAATAAATTCCAGAAAAATAGGCATTTATGGACACTCTGCAGGAGGCCATCTTACCATGATGGCTGCGCTTTCTTCTAATGATGAATTTTATGGAGACCCATGCTTAAAAGGAGTAAACGTTAAAATTGTCTGCGCAGTACCAATGTCGGGGCCCAGTTCTTTTACAGATGCAAAGGCAAATTTCCCCGATAAACCAAGCATCTTAGAAACAGACATTTGCAAAAGATTTTTTGGCGCTCCTCCCAAAAGCCCTGAGGCAGAAAAAGTTGCAAAGCTTGTAAGCCCTGTGGAGTATCTAAAAAAGAATTCGCCCCCAATGCTTGTTATAAATGGAGAAAAAGACAATCTTGTCTCTGAAAATGCGGCAATTTATATAGTAGAAAAAGCTAGAGAAATAGGTGCGCCCTTAACTCTTTTGATTGCAAAAAATGCAGG
>JAVBSE010000068.1:0-5658 GCA_031547315.1 Opitutales bacterium | reverse complement strand
TCTGCCAAGGCAAAATTTTTAGAAGATGCAGGATTTTCCACAGTAGTTTTGGCAAGAGAATTATCGCTTTTAGAAATCGCTGAAATTGCAAAAAATACAAGCGCAAGACTTGAATGTTTTATACATGGCTCGCTTTGCGTTTGCTATAGCGGGCAGTGCTATTTAAGCCATGCTCTGGGCGGCAGAAGCGGCAACAGGGGCGAATGCGCCCAGCCATGTAGGCTCAAATATTCTCTCACAGACTCTGCCGGAAAAAAGCTTAGTTCTGACGCTCATTTTCTGTCTTTAAAAGATATGAACAGAAGCAAATCTATTGGAGATATGCTAGATGCAGGCGTAAGTTCTTTTAAAATTGAAGGCCGCCTAAAAGACATTGATTATGTTAAAAATATCACAGCCTATTACAGAAATGTTTTAGATAAAGAAATTGAGAAAAGAAATTTAAAACGCTCTAGCCTAGGGCAAAGCAAAATTACTTTTGAAGCAAAAGCAGAAAAGTCCTTCAACAGAGATTTTACCGAATATTTTTTGAAAAATAAGAATGAAAAAATAGGCAGTTTTTTGAGTCCCAAAAATAAGGGTGAATTTATAGGCTACGCTAAATCTTCAATTAGAGGGGGCTTTATTTTAGATGGAGCTGCGCTTTCAAACGGAGATGGTATTCTTATTGAAAACGACTCTAAAACCAGCTTTGGCACACAAGTTCAGCGTGCGGAAGGAAATAAAATAATTTGCGGCAGAGAGTGCCCTGCTGTTTTTGCGGGTGCAAAAATTTACAGAAATAAAGATATAAATTTTGAAGCAGAATTATCTAAAGAAATTGAAAGAAAAATCCCAGTAAATGCAAAAATTTTTGAAGATGAAAACTCTTATATTTTTGAACTTTCAGAACCGCAAAACAGTCTTTTTGTCTCTGAAGCTCTTTCAAAATCTGGCATAGAAATTGCGCAAAATTTTGAAAGAGCTTCATCTTTAATTTCAGAGAATTTTTCTAAATTTGGAGCAAGTAAATTTTCGCTTTCAAATTTTGAATTCAATCTTAAAACTGCGCCATTTTTAAAGGCGTCTGCTATAAATGAAATAAGAAGAACTTGCACAGAAAAACTTGAAGAAAAAATCAAAAATTTTCATGAGGAAAAACGCATAGTTAAAAATAAAATAGCAGCACCAAAATTTTCAGAAAATTTAGATTTTTTACCAAAAGATTATAGAGCAAATGTTCTAAATGAAGCTGCAAATAGTTTCTATAAAAAATGCGGCGTTGAAATTTCAGAAAAAGCCTTAGAAAGCTCTGCAAGTATGCAAAATAAAGAGCTTATGTGCACAAAACACTGCATATTAAAAGAGCTAAATTTTTGCAAAAAAGAAAAACAATTTCATGCAGAATTTAAAGAGCCTTTGTTTCTTGATTCAGGCAGCGCAAAGCTTGAACTTAAGTTTAACTGCACAGACTGTGGTATGAGTGTTTTTTTAGCTAAAAAAGAACCTTAATTTTTAAGAATTTGCCTTGCCCTATTTGCAACTTCCCTTGATTTTTTTAGCTCTGCCAAAAAATCTGTGCGCGCCTTTTGGAAGTCTGGCAAAGAAGAATCTAAAGCTGCTTGATACACACGTCCAAGCGCAACCGCAGTATTAAAATAAACAGGATTTAGCCAAGGTATAGCTAGTTTTATTTCTAAAATTCTTATTTCTATTTGAGCTTTAATTTCGTTTCTGCGCTCAAAAATTTCTGTATCAAATATTGCTTCAGGAGTTTCTTCATCTCTTGTTTTTAATATGCTGCAATACATTAAAACTTCATTATCTGAATCTTCAAAGCTTTTAATTCCCGCTAATTTAGATGTAATTTCGCCTGTCATCAAAACTCTGAAATAAGAATCAAAATTTTCTCCATAGGCTGTTTTTATTGGTAAAAGTGCAGTTTCTAAATTTTCTCCAACTAAGGTTTTTCTCATGACATTTTCAAAATTTCCACTTTTTTCAAATGCAATATACAAAGCTTCCAAGGCCCAATAGGCAGAACTTTCCATCTGCTCAAAGCTTGTTTTTGAATCTGCATTATATGCCAAAACGTCTGACAAATTATCCGGAGGATTTGCACTTGCGTAGCGTGCCATTTCATAAGTCATACCAATTGAAATGTTTTGCGCCAAAGCAGTTCTTAATGCCAATTGCATCCAAAATGGAGCTTTGGCCTGCGTTTCTGACATTGCGTGCATTAGAGTTTTTAAATATGCATCTGAAATAAATTCTGCAAATTTATCTAAGGGCAAATCAACATCACACTTTACATACAAGAAAATATCTTTACCTATCTCTGCCTTAAAGTAGCCTTCAAACTCTGCTTCATCCGCAGTAAGCATTGTTAAGAAGGTTTTATTTTTGAGATTTAAGTTTTTTCCAAAATATTTTCCGTAAGCTTCTTCTACAGATTTAACCAAAGAAGCACCTAAATCTGCAGCTCTTGAATTTGTTGACGATATATGAAAAAAGCCTGAACTTTCTGTATAAAATTTTTCTGCTTTAACAAGTTCTATTTCGGGTTCCTTTGGTGCATTTTCTGTTTTTGCAATTTCGGCTTTAAGCTTTTCTATCAGTTTATCTTCTTCTGATTTTCTTTTTAAAGCTTCAGGACTAAGCCCAAATTCTTCAGCTTTCACTTCAGTTTTTACAAATTCTTTTTCAGCTTCTGATTTTGCAAAAGATTCTTTGCGCTCTTTTATTTTTTTCAGAATCTCATCTTTTTCTTTTTCTAAATTATTTATTTCTTCTTCTAAGTTTGAAGGCTTTGTTTTTTCAGATTCAAGTATATTTTCTGCTATATTTTTTTGCGCCTCAGGCGTTTGCGTCTCTGAAATTTGAGCTTTTGCCAATGCTTTTGGCTCTTCTTTTTTTTCTATTTTTTTGCCGTCTAATTCTGCAAATTTTTCTGACTGTATGCGTGCTAATTTTTCTGCCAAAGTTTCAGATTTTCTGGGAACTGTTCTTTGAACTTCTTGTTTTTTTGCTTCTGCTTTGGAATTATTTTCAGAGCTTATTTCCCATGTATTGCTAATTTGGGGCCCTGAATTTTCTGCACTGTTTGCGTGAATAAGCGCAGTAAAACAAATTAAAAATTGCAGGCAAATTTTTCTCATTATTTTTTTAGAATAAGATGATTTTCTTCACAACTAAGGCTTGAAAGATTTTTCAAATTTTCAATGTATGGATCAAATTTTTCAAGCTCTGTATAGGACTTGAATATTTTTTTCCAGTACAAATTTGCAGCCCATTTTGGCATACGTACGCCTGCAAAATCGGCAGAATCTAAATGCAATTTTTTGTCTTTAATTAAAAATGCAATATCCATCTGCTTTACTTTGCCAAAACCGGAAACCTTCAAAAAAAAGTAAAGATGTATTTTCCCTCCTTTAATTTTTATGACAGGCAAAGTGTTAAGCTCTTTTACTTCGCCGGCTTTGATGTTCAAATTACTATAATAAACTTCAGACAAAAATGCCGAAAGCTCTGAATCTGTAAATGTAAATTCTTGAAGATCTGAATTAAAAAAATTTTCAAGCAAACTTGTGTCGTAATTTTGTATTTGGGCATTTCTTTCTTCTAATGCGTCATTTTTAAATACGAAAAATGAAAATGCGCACATAAAGCCAAATACCGAAATTAAAAGAGTTCCGATAAGAAAAACTAAAAATCTTCTTAATACATAAATCATGTCTTATGTTAAATTAGCAATACCTAGTAGGCTCTTCCAGATTTTTTCTCAAAGTAATTCATATAAGATCTGTTCAGAACCTTCAAGCCCCCCGGTGTAGGATAGTTACCTGTAAAATACCAGTCTCCGGCACAGCTTGGGATAGACTTATTTAGATTTTCAATTGTCTGAGAAATTATTTGAAGTTCGCCTGTCCAATCTTGAGGATATACAAGCTGAGCGATTTTTTCATCAATTTCTTCGTCTGTAAATTTGTCGTAAATTTGCTTAACGTAGTTTTGCATTTCAGAGGCATCTTTGTCTGCCTGCTCAGAGCAAAGCTGATAAACTTCTTGCAAAATATCTGCCTGCCCGCGCTCTTTAAGCAAGTGCACTACTGCTTGAAATGCAATGAATTTACCCATTTCACTCATATCAATGCCATAGCAGTCCGGATAGCGAATTTGAGGAGCAGTTGAAACTATCACAATTTTGCGAGGGTTTATTCTGCTTAAAATTCTTAAAATTTGCTGACGCAGTGTTGTACCTCTTACGATAGAGTCGTCTAAGCAAACTAGAGCGTCTTTTGGTTTTACAAGTCCATAAGTAATGTCGTAAACGTGAGAAGCAAGCTGCATTCTGGATTTTTCATTACTTATAAATGTGCGAAGCTTGATATCTTTATGAACCACCTTTTCGCCCCTGGGCCAGTTGTCCATAATAAGTCTGTCTAGGTCGTCAGAAGATAATTTAACGCCTGCACTTAGCTTATCCATAAGTTCAGACTTAACCTGATTTCTGCGCTCCATTCTAAGAGCCTGCATCATTCCATAATACGCTGTTTCCGCAGTATTTGGAATGTAACTGAAAACGCTGTTTTTAAAGTCTCCATCAACAGCTTTCATAATTTGCGGCACTAGGGCTGCGCCTAAGGCTTTACGCTCTTGATAAATTTCAGGGTCGTTACCTCTTGAAAAGTAAATGCGTTCAAAAGTACAAGATGCCTTAGGAGCCGCCTGCACAAAAGATTCCTCATAGCACTGACCATCGTGCTTGATAACAAAAATATTGCCTGGGGTAAGCTCTTTAATATTTTCGGCAGTTTCATCGAAAATTGTCATAAGCGCAACACGCTCTGAAGCAAATGCTATTACTTCATCTGTTTTAAGATAGTAACAAGGACGAATTCCGCTTGCATCACGCAGTGCAAAGCCATCTCCGTTACCTAGCATTCCTATAATAGAATAGCCGCCATCCCAGTGTTTTGCAGCTTTGCGAACTATATCTACAGGATTTAGTCTGTCGGCCATAAGCTCTAAAACTTCATCGCCGCTAAAGCCTTCGTCTCTGATATTTCTGTAAATTTCAGAATGCTCCATATCAAGATGGTAGCAAATCTCTTCCATAACAGCCTGAGTATCTGTGCTGAAAATTGGGTGAGCGCCGCGCTCTACAAGACGCTTGTTAAGCTCGTCAGTATTTGTAATGCCAAAATTGCCGGCAAGCATTATGTTTCTTGAAGGCCAAGTGCTCTTTCTGAAAAATGGATGGCATAAAGCTTTTTCGCTTTCGTTGCTATTGCTTGTGCCATAGCGCAAATGGCCTATCATAAGCTCTGCGCAAAAGTCGAAATTCTCTTTAACAGTTGCAGGGAATTCAGGATGAATAAGCCCGCTTTTTACCATAGAATTATATTTTTCTAACTGACCTCCAAAAATCTGCGAAAGCGCATTTGTTTTAGGAGACCTGTCTCTGAACATAAAATGTTTGCCGGGTTCTACACCCAATTTAACTGCGCCAATGCCTGCGCCATCCTGCCCTCTGTTATGCTGCTTTTCCATAAGCAGAAAAAGCTTATTGAACCCATAAAGCGGGGTCCCATATTTTTCTTGATAGTATGAGATAGGCTTTAAGAGCCTCACCATTGCTATGCCACATTCATGTTTGATTGAATCGCTCATTGTTTT
>JAVBSE010000197.1:0-3714 GCA_031547315.1 Opitutales bacterium | reverse complement strand
AAAACTATCTTATTTTTAGGAAGAGAATTTTCCATTTTCACATTTATAATGAAGCCAAAAGCTAGGTTACTTATAAGTTCTTTTCAACTTTAAAATTCTGACAAAAGATAATTTTTCATCAGCAAAAAAAATTAAACGTTTTACTTGAAGATATTTTATTTATCATTTAGATATTGTATAAGATTAAAATGAGTCTGCATTAAAACCTATCCTGCAGACATTTTTTATAAGTTTGATTATGCACCTAGAAATTTTAATAACATTATTGGCTTTTGTATTTATGGGGCTTTGGCTCTTGGAACGCAGCAAAAAATCAAAACCTAAAGAGCTGCAAGAAATCCAAGAAGATTCTCAAAAATCAAGTCAGGAATGCCCAAGGCAAGAAGACAAACATTGCTCTGAGAGCGAAAAAATTATAAATCATTGCCTAAAGCTTGCCCTCTCAACAAAAGCTAAAGAAGAAGTTTTTGACTCTGTTTTAAAAGAAATCGGAGAAGTGCTTTCTGCAGACAGATGCTATATTTTTGATTACAGAGACGGCGCAGTTTTTAATACTTCAGAATGGTGCGCAAAAGGAATTTCGCCTGAAATAGACAATCTGCAAAATGTTCCTGAAGCCGCATTAAAAGCTTGGACAAGAGCGTTTAACGCTCACAAACTTGTTAAAACGAACGACCTATCAAACGACACAAGTGAAGAATTTTTTGAATCTCGCAGACATCTTGAGCCTCAGGGAATCAAAACTTTGCTTGCTTGCGGAATTTGGAGCGGCGGCAAACTTTGGGGCTTTGTAGGCATAGACTTTGTGAATACCAAACACATTTTCACTGAAGACGATGAGCGTATGATACGTGCTGCTGCCGACATTTTTGGGCTCTATCTAGAAAAAGTCGGAATGTTTGAAGCGCTTGAAGCAAGCGAAGCAGAAAAATCTTTAATGCTGGAATCTATCCAAGTTCCTGTTGTTATGTATGATGCCGACACAAGAATAGTCAGCGCAAATTCTGCAGCAGAAAAAATGGCGGCAATGCCTATTGAGCTTTTAATGAAAAATCCTTGTTTTGCGCAGTACTGCATGCACTTTGTAAAAGAGCACAAAACCGGCGAACCTTGCCCTATCAAAAAATGCTTTAAGTCCGGCTTACCTGTTGTATATGAAGTTACAGTTAATGAAAGAGAGTACATAAATTCTGCGAATCCTATTAAAAATAAAGATGGCAGCGTGCGCAATGTCATTGTAAGCATGGTGGATGTAACAAACTACAACGAAAGCAGCAGAAAACTAAAAAAAGCTATGCTTGAAACAGAAAATGCCTACAAGGCAAAAAGTCTATTTCTTGCAACAGTAAGCCACGAACTTAGAACTCCGCTTAACGCTGTGATTGGATATAGCGAATTGTCTCAAGATGAAAACCTTTCCAGCGTGGAAAGAATAGAAAATCTTAAGAGCATCAATAAGGCTGCAGATTCTTTGCTCTCGCTTATTAACGACGTTTTAGACCTCTCTAAACTTGAAGCAGGAAGGTTAAATCTTCACAATACCCCAACAGATATAAAAGCTTTAACAAAAGAGCTTATTGATATTTTTGAATTCAGAGCCAGAAAACAAAACATTTATCTGCGCCAAGAAATCTTAAATGAAATACCTTGCCTAATGATTGATGCAATGAGAATCAAGCAGATTTTAGTAAATATAATAGGCAATGCAGTAAAGTTTACAGACAAAGGCGGGGTTTTAATCAGCATATCTTTTGAGAAAAATGCTAAAGATTCCGGCAAGCTTCTTATTTCTGTAAAAGACACAGGCATGGGCATTTCAGAAGATTTTTTAACAAAAATATTTGCGCCGTTTGAGCGCCAAGCGCAAAATCAGGTCAGAGGTTCTTACGCCTTTGAGGGCACTGGGCTTGGGCTTACAATATCAAGCAGGCTAATATCTGAAATGGGTGGGCAAATAGACATTAAAAGCAAGGTCGACGAAGGCAGCGAATTTATTGTCAGCATAGATAAATTAAAAATTTGTTCGCAGCCAAAAGCTGTAAAAACAGAATCTGCAAAAAAAGAAATTGGAAATGTGGACTACAGCAAGAAACAAATTTTAATTGTCGATGACGTTGAAATAAATCTAAAAGTTCTAGGTTCAATGCTTAAGAAATTTAATGTAAATTTTGTATCTTGCCTTTCTGCCGAAGATGCGCTTTTACAAATATCAAAATCTAAACCAGACCTCATACTTACAGACCTTTGGATGCCTGTTATGAGCGGCAAAGAATTTTCAAATGCAATTAGGGCTGATGAAAAACTTTCTGATATTCCTATTATTGCAGTAACTGCAGATACTGAAACAGAAGACATTAAAGAACTCTTTGACGACATTTTGTTTAAGCCAATAAATCTTGCAAACATTGAAGCAATTTTGGCCAAACATTTAAAATAGTTTACAAAGGGCGGCTTTTGAGCCGCCTTTTTTTGTAAAATTTATTCTTTAAATTTGGCCTAAATTTTCGATACTTATAACTTCATAAATGGAAAATAATATTTTTAAGCTGAACTCAAAATTCAAAGCTTCAGGCGACCAGCCTCAGGCGATAGAGACTCTCTGCAAAAGTATAAACGCCAAAAACAAATATCAAACGCTTGTTGGTGTAACAGGGTCCGGTAAAACTTTTACTATGGCAAATATCATAGCAAAAACGAACCGCCCCGCCCTTATTATTTCTCATAACAAAACTCTGGCGGCGCAGCTTTATGCAGAATTTAAAGAGTTTTTTCCTGAAAACGCTGTTGAATATTTTGTGAGCTATTACGACTATTATCAGCCGGAAGCCTATATTCCGCAAACAGACACTTATATCGAAAAAGATTCGTCTATAAATGATGAAATTGAAAAGCTAAGAATCTCTGCAGCAAGCTCTCTTGTAAGCCGCAGAGACTGCATAGTTATTGCAAGCGTATCTTGCATATATGGCTTGGGCTCTCCTGATGATTTTAAAGAAATGATGCTGCCTTTAAGGCTCGGGCTAAAAATTGAAAGGCGCAAATTTATAGACAAGCTCATAAGCTGCAGCTATCGTAGAAACGACATTTCTTTTGAACGTGGCAGCTTTAGAGTAAGAGGCGATGTAGTGGATATTTTTCCCGCCTATTTGGACACTGCGCTGCGTGTAGAATTTTTTGGAGACGAAATAGACTCTCTTAAAAAAATTGATCCCCTAACAGGCGAAAATCAAGGCAAACTAAATAGATTCGACCTCTACCCTGCCACAGGTTTTATCACCCCCAAAGAGCGCATAGAAGCCTCTATCCCGCTAATCAAAAAAGAGCTTGAAACGCAAGTTGCCAAGTTTGAAAAAGAAGGCAAACTTCTTGAAGCGCAAAGAATAACAATGCGCACTCAAGAAGACTTAGACCTTCTTGGAGAAACAGGATTTTGCACAGGAATTGAAAATTACTCTCGCATACTTGGCGGCCGTGAAGAGGGGTCTCGCCCTTGGTGCCTTATAGACTTTTTTCCTAAAGATGCGCTTGTATTTATAGATGAAAGTCATGTCAGTTTTCCGCAAATCAGAGCAATGTACTTGGGCGACAAATCAAGGAAAGAACGCCTTGTAGAATACGGCTTTAGGCTGCCTAGCGCACTAGACAATCGCCCATTAAAACCTGATGAATTCGACAAACTCACAGGGCAGACAATTTTTGTTTCTGCCACTCCTG
>JAVBSE010000075.1:0-4826 GCA_031547315.1 Opitutales bacterium | reverse complement strand
TCCAATTAGAAAGTTTGCCCAAGCCTCCTTTAACTGCGCCTTCAGAAGAATCTGCCAGGATTTTATCTGCGCAAATATTTTTTGCACTTTCTAAATCTGCCTCAGAATTTAAAGAGACAGCCTTCCAAATTTCCGCCTTTGTTTTTTCTTTTAAGTTTTTGATAAACTCATTTGTTTCATCGCCATGAAGCTGAATTACATTGGGCTTTATCTTAAAATAAATTTCCTCAATAAAATTGGCTGGCTGATCTAAAAATACACAAACAAATTTTATGCGCCCTCTTAGCTCTTCAACAATTTTTAGAGCCACTGCCAGATCAAGTTTGCGTGGCGAATTTTCTGCAAATATAAGGCCCAAATAATCTGCCCCAGAATCAGCAGCAGCCTTTGCACATTCAAGTGTTTTAATTCCGCAAATTTTTATTTTCATTTATACCTCCAAAAATTTTTTAAGCTCATCCGCAGGATTATCTTTACTCATAAACGCCGTGCCTATTAGGGCGGCGCTTGCGCCTACTTTTCCTGCATCAATGAGGGCTGTTCTTGACTCTACGCCGCTTTCTGCAACTGCAATGCAGCCGCTTGGTGTTTTTGAAATAAGCTTTGAAAACAATGTGTAATCAAACTCAAAAGTTTTTAAATTTCTTGAATTTACGCCAATAATTTTTGCGCCGCATTCAAGAGCAATTTCAAGTTCTTCTTCTGAATGAGTTTCCACTAAAATTTCAAGCTCTATAGATTTTGCAAAATCTAAAAGCTCTTTTAGATTTTCTTTTTCCAGCATTGCAACAATTAAGAGAGCTGCGCTTGCGCCCCAAGCTTTTGCCTCGCAAAGCTGATATTTATCAAAGATAAAATCTTTGCGCAAAATTGGTATTTTTACAGATTTTTTTGCCTCAATTAAATACTCTTTTTTTCCTAAGAAAAACTGTTCTTCTGTGAGCACTGAAAGAGCTGCAGCCCCTGCCAATTCTAAAGATTTAGCAAGTTCTTTAGGTTCAAAATTTTTGCGTATGAGGCCCATAGAAGGCGACGCTTTTTTTAGTTCTGCAATAATTGCAGGCACGCCATTTTTTGTTTTTAAAGCGTCTGCAAAACTTGCTGTTTTGGGGCTTTCTTTTGCAAATTTATAGACTTCTTCAAAACTTGTTTTAAGTTTTGTTTTTGCAAGTTCTTCTTGTTTTTTTTCAAAGATTTTTTGAAGTATATTTTTCATGGCTATTTTGAAAATTCTATTAGAGTGTTTAATTTTTTAAGAGCCTTACCAGAATCTAAAGCCTCTTTGCAAATAGCGTAAGCGGTAGTGAAATCATCTGCAAGCCCAGAAGAAATTACTGCGGCAGACGCATTTAACAGGCAGATTTCCCTTGCGCCGTTTTTGTTTTCCGCATTCAAAATTGAGAGCATTTTTTTTGCATTTGTTTTTGTGTCGCCGCCCTCTAAATCTTTTTGCGGATAGAGAGAACCTGTTATAGTTTCAGGACAAAATTCATAAGTGCGAACAGCGCCGTCTTTAAGCTCGCTAATGCGTGTTGGAGCACAGACAGTAATTTCATCCATGCCATCTAAGCCATGCACAACAAGCACTCTTTTAGAGCCAAGGCGCTTTAGAGTTTGCGCAAAAAGTTCTGTGAATTTTGCGTTGTACACTCCCAAAACCTGACCTCTTGCGCCTGCAGGATTCACAAGCGGACCAAGCATATTAAATATTGTACGAAAGCCCAAAAGCTTTCTTACAGGCGCCGCATATTTAAATGCAGGGTGCATTCTTGCAGCAAAAAGAAAGGCTATTCCGTTTTCTTGCAGACAGTGTTCCATAACAGAAGGATGTGCATCTAAATTAAAACCAAGCTCTGCAAGAACATCGGCAGAGCCGCATTTGCCCGACACTGCCCTGCCTCCATGCTTTGCAACACACACACCTGCGCCCGCCGCAATAAATGCGCTTGTTGTAGAGATGTTAAAAGTATCAAGACCATCGCCGCCTGTGCCGCAAGTATCGACGCAAATGCGGCCGCCTGCATTTATAAATTCTGCTCTTTTTCTTACTATGTTTGCGGCTCCTGCAAGCTCTGAACTTGTAATACCCTTCATTTTTAGCGCAACCAAGAATGCAGAAATCAGCGCTTCAGGAGTTTTACCAGACATAATTTCATCAAAAACTTCTGCCGACTCATCTGCTGTTAAGTTGCAGTGGTCTTCACTGATTACTTTAATTGCATTTAAAATTTTCATTTTGCAGCCTCTTCTAAAAAGTTTTTCAAAAGGCGTTTTCCGCCTGCGCTCATTATAGATTCAGGATGAAATTGCACGCCCTCCAGCAAAAAATCTTTGTGGCGTAAGCCCATGATTTCTGCGTCTTCAAGACTTTCTGCAGTAATTTCAAAACAGTCCGGCAAGCTTATGCGCTCTGCAACAAGCGAATGATAACGCACTACAGAAAGCGGGTTTGGCAAATCTTTAAAGACGCCTTTGCCATTGTGCATTATAGGGCAAATTTTGCCATGCATTATTTTTTTTGCATGAACAATTTTTGCTCCAAAGGCCTGCGCTATAGACTGCATGCCCAAGCAGACCCCAAAAATTGGAACTTTGCCTGCATATTTTTTTATAAAGTCTAAACAAATGCCTGCGTTGTCAGGATTGCTTGGCCCTGGCGAAATTACCACAGCTTTGGGGCTTTGCGCCATAATTTCTTCTGGGCTGCATTCATCGTTTTTTACAACTTTTACTTCTTCGCCAAGGCTTTCAAGATAGTGAACAAGGTTGTAAGAAAAAGAGTCGTAATTATCTATAAATATTATCATAAATTTTTCCTAAATTTCGTCTGTGTGAAGTTCTAGTTTTGAAGACGCCTCTATGGCTTTTGCAACTGCGCTTGCTTTGGCTTTTGTTTCTTCATACTCGGCTTCAGGGTCTGAGTCGTAAACTATCCCTGCGCCGGCTTGCACTGAGAGTTTGTTTTTTTCTATCTGCAGGGTGCGTATAGTTATAGCCAAGTCCATTGCGCCGCCATAGCCCATGTAGCCAACTGCGCCGCCATAAGGGCCGCGCGCTTCAGGTTCTAAAAAGTTTATTAACTCCATAGCCCTGCGTTTAGGAGCGCCTGAAAGCGTGCCCGCGGGGAATGTTGCGGCAAGCGCATCAAAGGCGTCTGCACCCTTTTTTGCCTCGCCCTTTATATGAGAAACTAAGTGCATGACATGAGAGTATCTTTGCACTTCCATAAAACTTTCCAACTGAACACTGCCTGCCTCGCAAAAGCGTGAGATGTCGTTCCTGCCTAAGTCGACAAGCATTAGGTGCTCTGCTCTTTCTTTTTCGTTAGACAGAAGTTCGTCTGCAAGATTCATGTCTTGCGCTTCTGTCTTGCCTCTGGGGCGTGTACCTGCAATTGGGCTCACATTTACACGCCCATTTTGAAAGCGCACCAAAGTTTCCGGAGAAGAACCAACCAAGTGACGCTCTGCACACTTAAAGCAAAACATATATGGCGAAGGATTTATAAAACGCAAAGCCCTGTAAGCTGCAAGAGGTTCTATTTGGCTTTCAGAAGAAAATTTTTGCGAAAGCACAAGCTGAATTGCCTCTCCGTCTTTTATGTACTGCTTTGCCTTATTTACCATTTCAAGAAAATCTTCTTTTGGCATATTAGGCTTTAAATTTATTTTTAGCTCTGCCTGTTCTTTAATTTCAGGGCGAGCGCCACGATAAATTTTTATGAGCTCTAAAACCTTTGTACAAGCTGCCTCGTAAGCTTCATCGACAGACTCAAATTCGTCAATATGAGCGCAAGACACAATTTTTACAGTGTGGCGCACGTTGTCGAAAACAATTAAGTTGTCATAGATTCCAAAGCGAGCGTCCTCCCAATTTGTAGAGTTTTTTGCTTTAGGCACTTTAGCAAAATAAGAAACGCTCTCATAAGAAATAAAGCCAACTGCGCCTCCAAAAAAATATGGAAGCTCTTCTAATTTTGCAGGATTTAAACTTTTTAGATATTCACGAAGCGGCTCAAAAGGAGCTTCTTTATTTGCAGCAAAAATTTCTTTTCCATCTGCAAATTTTAAAGAGGCCCTGCTATCTTTTATGCTAAAAACTGCTTTTGGTTCAAAGCCAATAAAAGAGTAGCGGCCAAATTTTTCGGCAGCTTCGGCACTTTCTAAGAGGAAAGAGCCTTCCCTATCTTTAACTTTAGAAAACGCAGAAAGAGGCGTTTCCATATCTGCAAGAAGTTCTGCATAGACAGGGACTAGATTATGCTTTTCGGCATATTTTTTGAATTCTGATTTTGTAGGTTTCATATTTTGGCGCATAAAAAAGGCGACCCAAACACAAAAGGCCGCCGACCGGTTTAATAATGTATTAAACTAGCTGTGCGACCTGCGTTTGAACCACCAATTATTCATTAATTTTTTAAAATGTATTTTTAGTAATCGTACTATTTTTGCAAATCGTCAAGTTTTTTTTAATATTGATTGCAAAAAATATTCAGTTTACAATCTGCCAATGAAAAAATTTTATCTAATACTACTTCCACTTTTAGGATTTTCTTGCACTAGTACCAGTACCAAGAGCGCTAACATTAGCCCCACAATTGTAGAAACAAATATAAGTACAATAATTGCAAAAAGCGGACGAATTGCGCTAGAAGAACCGAAGCTTGAAAAGTGTATTTATCTAAATGCAGACTCTGCTCTTGGAGTAGAACTCTATAAAAATTTAAAAGCAGATGGCTGGAAAATTTTTGATATGCCTGCTAGTTTAGATACAAGCTCAAAAACAATTTCTTTTGAAGAAAAATCACCCAAAACTGGCTATAGAAA
>JAVBSE010000130.1:0-7843 GCA_031547315.1 Opitutales bacterium | reverse complement strand
AACTGCAAATCCAGACTTTAAATTGCTGCCTGCTTTGCCATTCCAGTATGCGCCGGTATATCTTGAACCAAAGCCAAGATTGCCTGCAGAGCCGCTGTTTTGAGATTCAACAAAATAGCGTGTTGCCATTGATCGCTCAATTGTAAGAAGTTTTGAAGAAGATGTATTTTCTTCAAATGCAAAGTTTACCTTCTTATAACCAAAGTCTGCTTTACCATCCAAGAAAGAATAGTCAATTTTTTTAGAAATAAAAGCTTCTGCAAGATAGTTTGCACCATTTGAAACATTATCTTTAGCCATGTCTAAAACCAAATTGCCAGACCAGCCAGAAGCAAGCTCTGCGGCAACACCCAAATACAAACGCCTCATCTGGAAGCCGTTTTTAGATACTGCGCTTTTGTGAGTAGGGGCGTCTGCCTCAGAATTTATCCACTGGTATTGCTCTTGGATTCGGCCAGAGAATGTTAATTTCTTGGTGGCCTTTTCCTTTGCTTCAACCTTAAGCGGAGACTTTGCCAAGCTATTTGCTTCTTCCTTAGTAATCAAATTTTTACTTACAAGTAAGTCAAGCGTAGCCTTGTCTTGTGCGTTTGCTGATGCCGCTGCAAGTATGCAAGACATCAAAATTAGAGATACTGTTTTATTTTTCATACGATTTTTGTGTTTTGGTTTTATAAAGAAAACTTTTCTCATAAAACTGGGCAGATAATCGCATAAAAATATTAAGAGATTATTCGACTTATGTTAGAAGTTCGTTAGAGTGTGAATCTAACTTGACGAAAAAGTTTTTTGGTCTGATAGTGCAAAAAATCATATTAACTTATGGAAAATCAAAAATCAAAAATCAGAATATTCACGTATATATTTATTTCTACGCTTGGCGTTGCCGCAATAATCATAGGAAGTTTGGCAACAGCCACGTTTTTCGTGTTTGATAAAATGTATCAGAAAAACATAGAAAAAGATTTAATCAACGCCGCAGAATTTATTGTTTCTGCAATAGAAAATGGAGAGGACATTTCTAAAACAGCCCAAATTTGCAAAGAGTTTGCAAAAAAATCTGGTATACGCACAAGCATTATTGAAAACAGCGGAAAAGTTATCTCAGACTCTGACGCCTCTATTTCAGAGATGCAAAACCACCTAAGCAGACCCGAAATTGTAAAGGCTTTCAAAGGCGAACATCAATTGTACTCAAGATACTCAAGCACACTTGGCAAACGCATGGCATACTTGGCAATGCCTGCGCTAAAAGAATCTGAGAACGATTTTAGATACTGCGTGCGCCTTGCTTTGCCTGCAAGAAACATTGAAGCCACAACAAAACTTTTGGCTTACGAAATTTTTACTTTGGCATTTTTGGCAGTGCTTCTTGCAGCAATATTTTCCATATTTATTGCACGCAAAGTAAGCGTAAGCGTTAATAATCTGCGCATAGCTGCAAACGATTTGTCAAGAGGCGGCTTTGACCTGCATATTAAAAAATCCAACATTATGGAATTCTTTCAATTAGGGCGCTCTATGGAGCTTATGGGCGATTTGCTAAAAAAGAGAATGCACTCTCTTTACAAGCGCAATTGCGAACTTTCTGAAATTTTTTCCCATATGCAGGAAGCTGTTTTTATATGTTCTGAAGATGGCATGATTTTGCGCATGAACAAGGCTGCCGCAGAAATTTTTAATTTTGATTACAAAGACAATTCAAGAGTGAAAACTATAGACGTTATAAAAAGCAGAACCCTGCTTGCGGCAATTGAAAAAACTTTTATATCAGACAATTCTTATGCTTGCGACATAGAAATTTTTAATAAGAAAACTTCTACGCTTTCACTATTAGGTTCAATGCTGCCTTACGAATCCAGAACAAGGCGTGCGCTTTTTGTAATGCATGACATAAGCCATATAAAAGAAATAGAAAATCTTAGAAAAGAATTTATTGCAGTAGTTTCTCATGAGCTTAAAACGCCAATTACAGCAATTAAGGCGTCTGCGGAAACGCTTGCAGAAGTTGAAAACAAAATGGATATTGTTTCGCTTACAAGCATTATTGAAAAAGAATCTGAACGCATGAACAGCCTTGTAGACAATATGCTTTTGCTTAGCAAAATAGAAACGCCGGATTTTGCGAATCGCAAAAATTTTATGCAAATAAGCTTGCGTTCCATTATTGATGAAGCCCTTGCCATCAATGAAATAGAAGCAATACGCCGCAAGCAAAAAATAGAAATAGATTGCGACTTGGGGGTATTTATTTTTGCAGATTTTACCTTGATGAGCATTGCCCTTAGCAATCTTTTGGCAAATGCAATTAAGTACACTCCCGAAGGGTCCCAGATTAAAATCGCAGTTAAACAGTTGGAAAATGAAATTGAACTGTCTGTTTCTGACAATGGCACAGGAATTTCGGAAGAACACTTGCCAAGAATTTTTGAAAGATTCTACAGGGTGGACAAAGGTCGCTCAAGAAGCGTAGGGGGCACAGGTTTGGGGCTTGCAATAGTTAAGCATGTTGCAATGATACATAACGCTTACGTGCGTGTAGAAAGCAAAATTGGTGTTGGCACAAGTTTTATAATCGTATTTAAAAAACCTTAAAATTATGGCAAACGAACGCATACTAATAATTGAAGATGATGTAAATATTGGTCATCTAATAGAATTTAATTTGAAAAAAAATTCTTACGACACCTGCCTTGTGGAATCGGCAGAAGAAGCACTAAAACTCTTAGAAAAAGAAAGCTACAATCTTATTCTTTTAGACCTAATGCTGACAGGCATGGACGGTTTTGACTTTTGCAAAATTTACAGAAATTCAGCAAATTTAAAACAAGTGCCTATCATAATGCTCACAGCACGCAGCGAAGATGCCGACATTGTTGCAGGGCTTGGCTTTGGCGCAGACGATTATATGACAAAGCCTTTCAGCCCCAGAGTTTTGCTTGCCAGAATTAAAGCAAGGTTAAGAGACAATGTTTCTGAAAACACATCTTCAAGTGTGATTTTAAGGCATGGAATCAATCTGAATAAAGAGTTTCATGAAGTAACTTTAAATGGAGAAAAATTAGATTTAACTGCAAATGAATTTTCTATTTTAGAACTCTTTTTATCTAACCCCGGCAGGGTTTATTCAAGAGACGATATTATAGGCCACATGCATGGACCGGGATATGCAGTTACAGACAGAGCTATAGATGTGCAGATAGTTGGGCTGCGCAAAAAATTGGGCGAGCTGGCAAATATTATTGAGACTGTGCGTGGGGTGGGGTACAAAATGCCCAGATAAAAGGGCTGAAATTGGCTTGATGCTCCGTTATGAAACACAATTAGACTTTAATTAGTTTAAATGCATAAAATTATGAAAATAATTTTATGATGAGAGAGGCGCTTGTTTTTATTTAAACTGGGAAAAAAAAGGACGTAGTTTTTCTTTCCCTAATTTAGCTTAAAACTAAGTGAAAAGTTTACACTAGCAGATTCAATCCCTCAACTACTATTGACTATCCACACAAGTGCTTTGCACTTGCCTCTCCGCCTGGGGGCTAAGCATTCGCTGCGGGTGGTTATAAGGAGGGGCGCAGCCAGCCCCTCCTATACAAAAACAAAATTATATATTTTTTGTTTTGCAGGTGCAGTCGGAACAAATTTCTTTTTCTGTGCAAAATGCTGAGCCGCAACGTGGACAGTAGCATTTTATGTCTTTTGTGAAATTTATTTTTAAAATTTCAAAGTCAAAATTTTCTGTTTTAAAGATTTTATTGGCAAGGTTTAGGGTGCGTTCAAAGATTAGGTTGTTAAAGCTTTTTGCACAGGTGAGTGCGTTGGAATCTTTAAGGCGAATTATTGGGTACTTAAGGTCGCGCAGAGTGCTTGAAAGATAATTTTTTGAAGCTTTATTTTTGAGCAAAATTCCTGCTAAAAGTGCAGGGTGAAACTTGTCTAATTTGCGCC
This sequence comes from Opitutales bacterium, assembly GCA_031547315.1. Lineage (GTDB taxonomy): Bacteria > Verrucomicrobiota > Verrucomicrobiia > Opitutales > Intestinicryptomonadaceae > Intestinicryptomonas. The sequence goes on along the minus strand of JAVBSE010000130.1, from coordinate 3,895 downwards.
AATAAATTTCTCTGGAAATTACAGAAAGGAAGGGAAAAAAGAAGATGCACTTTAGTGCAAATGCCTTCCATTTTTTTTCTGCCTTATATTTTTCTATGCAAAAATATGGAATTAAAAGCAGAGAAAATAGTGCGCAAAAAATTAAACCCATTGCAAAAAATAAAAGTTCTGGGCGCAGTAAATATGCAATAGGAAAAGCTATAAAAATTGCAAAAAAATGCAGCGCAGAAACTATACGCAGGCGCATTATTTGACTTTTGATTAATCTTAAAACTTCATTTGCTTTTGCGCTGTCAAAACGAGAATTCAGATAAGTTTCTAAAACTTTTTGGCGCTCACTTCCCCAAGAATTTTTTAGCGTTTCAATTAAATTTTTATAATTTTTTGCGTACTTGCTATTAACGCAGTAGGCAAATTGCTTCTCGTTAATCAGCAGGAAATTTTCTTTTGTTTCTACTTTGAGAATGTCAGAAAATTTTATAAAAACTGCGCTTTGAGAACTGCCGCGCAAAATAGGGTAGGCGCTTAGGCGCAGGTTAGAAATGCCGTTTTCATCAAAAGATAAATTGTCTTCTGCGCTGGCAAATGAGGGTGCAAAAAATGAGGGCAGCAAAAAAGCCAAACCTCTTGAACGTTTGCGTGCAAAATTTCCGCAAACAGAAAATTTAGAGAAGATTCCCCTTTGAAAAAATACTTCCCAGATACTGCAGTTTACTGAATTTTCTTCAATGTAAAGTGCTATGAGTATCAGGAAAAATATTAATTCATCGCTCAAAATTAGTCCTTACCGACTATTTTTTTGTAGAATTTTTTAACAGCAGCGCCAACTGCGATAACTGCTACCAGTATGAGTTTCCAAGCTTTTTGTAGTATGCCGCTTTTTGCTGCAACTGCCAAGACACCGCCGCCAACAAGGGCTGCAAGGCCGTATTCTGCAACTCTGTCGCCAGGTTTCCATTCAGCGTACTTAGAGCCTTCTTTGTAGCGAAAATTTGAAATTAGTTTTTCATAATCGGGAATAATTTCACCTTGCTCAGGAGACATTACAAGCGTTACGCCCATAATGCCGCTGCGCCCTAAAAGGCGTGTGTTGTAATTTACAACCATTCCTTCTTCAAGTCCGCCTGTTGTTTTGTATGTGGGCGCCCATTCAAGATTATTTGTCTTTTCGTTATAGCTTGGTTTTTTGAACCAATTTACAACTGTCATTTCGCCCCAGCCAAGCTTTTTTCTTTCTTTGTTTGCCTGTTTGCAAGAGTCTGCAATATCTTTTAGCATTGCGTTGGCGTCAAGATTTGCCTTGTCGTCATCTTTAACATAGCCATCGTCAGAGTATGTAAAGCAAACCCACCAACCATCGCCAAAAATAGTTCCCACTTCTGCGCCGCTAGGAAAATTTTGTGTGAGTTCTAAAAACCTTTTTGTATTTTTTGCATCTAAAAATACATAGCCCTCAGGCAAATCAATTTCTGCCTTAGAGCCAAGGTTTACTGTTTTAGGGCCATACTGGCGCTCTAGTTTATTGAATTCAGCTTCAATGCTGTTTGCAGCCTCATCTTGTGCGAATGCAAAGCTGCCAAGCATAGCAAAGCTTAGAAGGCATAATAGTTTTTTCATAATTGCTTCTTTCTTTTTATATTAAAGAACTTTGATTCTGCTTTGTGGGTCGAACGCACGTTCGCACTTGCCGCAGCTTAGGCAGTCAACAATAATGTCGTGAGCAGACTTACCAGGCGGGATAAATGGCAAAACGTGTTCGTCGTGAGGAATTAGAATTTCCAAAAGGAAAGGCTCTTTGGCTTCAAGCATTTCTTTGATTGCGCCTTCAAGCTCTTCCTTTTTAGATATACGCTTTGTTTGCCAGCCATAGCCCTTTGCAATTTCAGGATAGTTAGGATAAACTTCTTCAGGAGTGTCGGGGCCTGCAATATTCTTTTTATCTTTAGATAAAATAGTATTTGCATGATTGCCATCATAGAACATATCTTGCCACTGCATAACCATTCCCAAGTACTGATTATTCAAAAGCATTACTTTAACAGGGATTTTTTCCATCACCGCAGTTGCCATTTCTTGAATATTCATTTGGAAAGAGCCATCGCCATCAATATCTATAACAATAGAATCCGGACAGGCAACTTTTGCGCCAAGTGCAGAAGGCAGACCAAAGCCCATAGTGCCTGCACCAAGCGAGCTTATAAAGCGGCGGGGCTTGTCAAAAATATACTGCTGAGGAGCCCACATTTGATGCTGGCCCACACCTGTTGTGATGATAGGGTCAGAATCTTTAGCAAGCTTGTAAAGCGTTTTGATAGTTTCTGCCGCAGTAATATATTTTTTACGAACAGGACTTGCAAATGGGTAGGGGTACTGAGCCTTCCACTGCATAATTTGGCAAACCCAGTCTTTAAGGTCTGTCTTTTTAAAACCTGGCTTTTTAACAAGAGCCAACAATTTTTGAAGGGCTGTTTTGATGTCTGAATGTATGCCAAATTTGATTTTAACATTTTTGCCATGTTCAGCCAAATCAATGTCTATATGCGCAATTTGAGCATTTGTTGCAAATTTTGAAACAACGCCTGTAATGCGGTCGTCAAAGCGTGCGCCCATTGCGATAAGCAGGTCTGAATTGCAAACTGCGCTGTTGCCCGCAAAAGTGCCATGCATACCAAACCAGTAAAGATTTTTGTCTTTAAGAGGGTCTGCGCAGCCTATGCCCATAAGCGTTGTGCAAACAGGTATGCCTGTGATTTCAGAAAATTCGTTTAAAAGCTCTGCAGCGCCTGCGCTGATAACGCCGCCGCCTGCATAGATAACAGGGCGCTCGGCCTTCATTATCATTTCCATAAGCTTTGCAATATCTGCGTCTGAAGCTTCAGGGATTGGCGAAAGCCCTGGCAAATCCGGCTCTACATCAAAATTAGGAACAATCTTATTTAACTGAACGTCTTTTGGAATGTCTATCAAAACAGGACCTGGGCGGCCCCTTGATGCAATAATAAAGGCTTCTTTGATAACTCTTGCTATGTCGTTAGTATCTAAAACTAGGTAGCTATGCTTAACAACAGGAAGAGTCATGCCAAAAACGTCTGTTTCTTGAAATGCGCTTTTGCCAATAAAGTTTTGGAAAACCTGCCCTGTTATCATAACCATAGGAATGCTGTCCATATAAGCATCTGCCAATGCTGTTAGGGCGTTCATAGCACCGGGGCCCGAAGTTGTCATGCAAACACCAACTTTGCCTGTTGTGCGTGCATAGCCCTGCGCCATAAATCCGCAGGCTTGCTCGTGCCTAGGGAGAATTGTGCGAATTTGTTTAGATTTTGAGAAAGCGTCGTGCAAGTCTATAGACTGCCCACCAGGGTATGCAAAGACCACGTCGACACCTTGTAACTCTAAAGCTTTAACAACGATGTCTGAACCTCTCATTTCAATCTGAGAGCCTTGTGGTTTTTTATTTTTATCTGTCATAGTATTTCTAATTAAAGGTTTAATAGTAGGGTAAGTTGCTTTTTCTTCAATCAAAAAGTTTCATTCTTTTGAAATTGGATTTATGCGTTCTTGCTGCGGAGGTCTTAAGAATAGCCATGTGCAAAGTTTATTTTATCGCTCAGTATTCTTGCGTTTGGCATAATTGTAATTTTAAAAGCATGAAAATAACTCTTTTATAAAACTTAAATCAAAAGGGGCTTTTTCTTAAATTTTTAATAATTCAAAAAAAAAGCTGGAAAGATTTGAAAGTTTAGTATTAAGTTTTTTGAAACAAAGAAGACAATTATTTGCTGGATCGAACTTTCGTGAAATCTGAATGTTTTGCTTTTCTTTTGTTTATTTAGAAATAATGCTTGTGAAACCCTTGTATTAATCACTAAAACCCCTTTATTAAAGTAAATCG
>JAVBSE010000036.1:0-3818 GCA_031547315.1 Opitutales bacterium | reverse complement strand
ATTCTATCTTCATATACAGAATACGAACAAAAAGATTTTGCTGAAAATATTTCGATATTTGGCGATGATTTTATGTCTAAATACAATCAGAATTATGATAAAATTCTTTCGGGCATAGAGTGCAGTTTTGAATTTGTTTTCCAAGGGACGCATCGCAGGGGCATTATTCGCAGGCTTTCAGAAAAAAGATATGGCGCAAACACTTATGCCCTTACAATTTCAGATATTTCAGACCTTGCTTTAATGCGCTCAAGTTTTCAGGATGCAGCAAAAAAATTCAGAGAAACAAACAGCTTTTTAAATATTTTAATAGATAATATTCCTTGCGGAATTTTTGTTAAAAATTTTAGCAAACATGGCAAATATCTTTTGGGAAATAAATTTTTCCGCTACAATCTTACGCATCACCCAGAAAATTTAGAAGGGCTGAGCGATTTTGACGTTTTTGAGCCTGAAGTCGCAGAACTCTTTGTTGCAGATGATATTAAAGCTGTTCAAAACGCCCAGCTTATTGACGTTATTGAAGATATGAGCACAAAAGATGGCTATACTTCTAAGTGTAGAACCATCAAGACGCCTCTTAAAATGGAAAATGGCGAAACTTATATTTTTGGTATTTGCATGGATATGACAGAGCTTATTCTTACTCAAGACAGAATTAAGGCAAATGCAGAAGAATTGGGCCTGATGAATGAATCTTTGCAAACTGCCATAAAAGAGGCTCAGGCTGCAAACAAGGCTAAATCTTTATTTGTCGCAACTATGAGCCATGAACTGCGAACCCCTTTAAATGCGGTAATTGGATACACAGAGCTAACTCAGGATATTAGCCTTAGCCACGAAGAAAGAGTGCAAAATTTGCAGAATATTAATTATGCGGCCAATGCGCTTTTAAATTTAATTAACGATATTTTAGACCTTTCAAAATTGGAATCCGGGCAATTGCAGATAGTGTCTTTGCCTATAAATTTAAATGCACTGTGCGAAGAATTTTTGCGCATATTTAAGTTTTCTGTTGATAAGAAAAATCTTTATTTGAAGATGAATATTGCTGCAGATTTTCCTATAATAATGTTAGATTCTTTGCGTTTAAAACAGATTTTAATGAACATTATTGGCAATGCCATTAAATTTACTGAGCATGGCGGAATTACTGTGAATTTTTCTTATGCAAAAAAGAGCAAAGATTTCTTAGACTTGCATATTTCTGTTTCAGACACAGGCATTGGCATAGCTCAGGAATACATCAAAAAAATCTTTAATCCGTTTGAGCAAGACATTACAAACAGAACAAGAGGGCGCGGCACTTATGAAGGTACAGGCTTAGGGCTGCCAATAGTCAAACGCTTGGTAGAAAAAATGGCCGGCGAAATTTCTATTGAAAGCGAAATAGGCAAGGGGTCTGTATTTAGCATGCATTTTTCTGATGTGCTTTGTGATAAGTCTGCGCAAACTAAAGAATCTGAAATTACAGAAACTGCCCCAAAAGTATCTTATGCTAATCTTAAGGTGTTAATTATTGATGACATTCTTTTAAATATAAAAGTTTTGAAAAAAATGCTTTCTAATTTGAGCCTTGAAGTTATTGATTTTATTTCTGCCCCAGAAGCCTTAAATGCCGTCTTATCTGAAAAACCGGATATTGTAATGACAGACCTTTGGATGCCTGAAATGAATGGATATGAATTCGCAAAACAAATAAAAACAAATCCGCAAACACAAAATATACCTGTAATTGCCGTAACTGCCGACACTCAGCTTGAAGACAAAGAAGGCCATTTTGATGGAGTGCTCCTAAAGCCAATAACAACAAAAGCAATAGAAGAAATACTGCAAAAAATTTTAGCTCAAAGGGATGAAAAATGAAAACAGTAAGAGGAAAAATTCTTTTAATTTTATCAATAATATCTCTGACAATGGGAGTTTCTATGGCGTTTTTTCTTTATGGAATTTACGACAACTACAAGAAACTTCAAGAGAATGAATGCAATACGCTTGTAGACTTGTCAACAGAGCGCATAAATAAAAATATCAGAGAACTGAGCGAGGCGGCAAAAAGCATGGCGCTTTGCGGCTACACATATTTTTATTCAAAAGACGAAGCTTTGGCTGAAGATACTGTCAAATCTCATTTCGAAGAAGGCGCAAAGGCGGTTGGTGGAGGCATTTGGTATGAACCTCTGAAATTTGAAAAAGACAAAAAACGTGTCTGCATTTATGCGTATAATGATGGCAAAAATGTTTTGATAGATAAAGGTTTTCTGAGCGATGAGTATGACTATCATACTCAGGTTTGGTATATCGCAATTAAGCGTTTCTCCTCCAAAACAGGCGATGTTGCGTGGTCTCAGCCTTATTTTGACCAAGAGGGCACAAAGTCTTTAATGACAACTTGCGGCGCAGGTATTTTTGATAAAGAAAATAAATTTGTGGGAATGTCTACTATTGACTGGAAGTTGGATGCAATTGCAGAAGAAATTTCTCAAATACGCCCAACGAAAAATAGTTTCTCTCTTTTTGCAGACACGAACAGCGACTACATTATGGCGCTCACAGACAGCACTATGGAAGGAGATTCTACGGGCAAATCTCTTGAAATTCTAGAGTGGTTTAATGAAAAAGATAATGAAAAAACACGCTTTAATTATAAAGGAGTTGAATATATTTCTTTTAGGCGCACGCTTGATAATGGAATGACTGTGGTGGTTAATGTGCCAAAATCCGAACTGTTTGCAGAAGTTAATTTGCTTGCGGAAACCTCTTTTGCAGTAGTTTTAATTTCTTCAATTTTGCTTTTGGGCGTCACTTATTTCTTCTTTAATTATATGGTTACAAAGCCTATTGACTATCTTTCCCAAAAGGCGTCTGAAATTGGCTCAGGAGACTTTGATACAAAAATTTTCATCAAGCAAAATGACGAATTTGGCAAGCTTGCATACACATTTAATATGATGGCAAAAGACATTAAAGTTTATGTTGATAAGCTTAAGAGCATAACTGCAGAAAAAGAAAGCATAGTTTTTGAACTTGATTTGGCAAAAAATATTCAGTCTGTAATGTCTTCTTTTGCCTTGTCTGCAAATGTGTCGAACCCGGCATTTGAATTGTCTTCAGTTAAAGTACCTGCAAAATTTGCAGGCGGAGACTTCAATGAACAATTTATGATAGATGATGAGCATTTGCTGATAGCAAGCGCTCAGCTTTCTTATAAAGGCGTTCCGGCAAGCCTTTTTATGTTAATACTAAGAACGCTTTTTAGAAATTTTGCGTGGCAAAAATTTACGCCTTCAAAAATTCTAGACAAGCTAAACAAGCAAATTTTCACTAATCTTGGTGACTTGGCAAACGCAGATGTGTTTCTTGGAATTTTAAATATTAAAACTTTTGATTTTGTCTATTCCAATGCAGGCAATACTCCTGCGTTTTTATCAAGCTTGGGTGCGCCTTTTTATAAGTTGGATTTAACAGATTCTATTGCTTTGGGAAAAAATCACGACACTGAATATTCTGACAAATCTATAAAACTTAAAGCCACAGACAGGCTATTTTTGCACACGCACGTTTTGGCAAATCTTACAAACGAAAATGGAATTCCATTTGGCAATGAAAGAATATTTGAAATCCTTAAAAGTAATTTGGCAAGCGACATTAAAATAATCATTTATCAACTGCGCTGTGCGCTTGCAGATTATGTAAATACTGCAGAGCAAAAAGAAGATATTGTCATTTTTGGCTTAAGCTTAAATGAGAATAAATAAGAGTTCAAATAGGGCTAAATGACATTCATTTGGCCTTATTTTTTTTGCTTAGATTTTTCT
>JAVBSE010000221.1:0-5009 GCA_031547315.1 Opitutales bacterium | reverse complement strand
AAATTCCATTTAAGAATTCCAACAAATAAAGTAGGGGCTTGCTGATAATTCCTGCCCAGCCAAAGTCCATTACATAGTCTTGAGACTTACCCAATGTTGTAAGCAAAGAAAGCTCTTTTGGACCAACATAATAAGTGCCTGAAAGACTCTTAGACTGGCCCGCAGCTATGCTTTCAAAATCAAAAACCATAAAACCCATAACGCCATTTTGCATGTACTTTTGCTCTGCATTAGGGTTAATGCTGATAGGGAAAACCAAAGCTGAATTGCCCTTAATTATGGGCTGCGCCTGAGGAGTAAATATTGCTGTAAAAAACTGATTTTTAACTGCGCCCCAAGCTGTGTTGCCGCTTAAATTTATTTCAGCCTTATGTTTTGCGTCAGAGGCCATAAAGCCCAAAAATCCTTTTGATGCAACAAACTGGGATGACTTTTCAAACTTGTAATCAGAGCCATTGCAAAGGCCAAACGCAAGCTGAGTTCCATAAACGTCGCCCGCATTTGCAGATTCCATACCCAAAGACAAGAATACTCTTTTTTCAGAAATTTCTGCGCCCGAAAGATTCTCAAACTTAGTGTAAGTATCTATCACATAAGGCACTTTTTCTTTATCAGAAGCTTCTACAATAGAGTAGGCGCGAGTAAGCTTAAATTTGCCTTCTTCTGTGTAGGTGTAAACAATAGTGTTTGCGTTAGATTTTTCAGTATCTAAAACAAAGGCTTTCTGAAACAAAACAGGCACGTCTTTTGCAGACTTTTCAAATGCCAAACCTAGGGCCAAAGTTTTGTCTGTATTATTAAAAATATAAGGGTCTTTAGAGCCTTGCGCTTCTGCAAATTTAAGAAGCTCTAGCTTTTTGATTGCAGCGCCCTTGTTTGTAAATGTCACTTTTATGTGTTCATTTTCAAGAACAGTTAAAGCTTCTTCTATGCTATCGCCATTTTGTGCTGCTTGAGTTTCAGAAGCTTTTGCGGCAACAGCCTCTTGTTTTTTTGCAGGGGCTGCGTCTTGTGCCTGAGAAATAGCCTGAGCATCACGCAATTGGCGTTGCTGTTCCTGGCTTTTAAACATCAAAAAAAGTGCGGCAATAACAAAGATTGCACCTATGATTGTATTCTTTACGTCCATTTGAAAAATTCTACTTAAATAAAAGCTAATCTTTATGATTTTTTATCTGCGGCTCGTCAATTCCCTTTTTCAAATATGGGTCATTTTGCTTAAATAAATTTTTCCAAGAAAAATTTTCGGGAACGTCGTCAAAACCTCCCTTGCAAAAAGGCTGACATCTTAAAATTCTGCAAAAGCCCTGAATGCAGCCTTTAAAGGCCCCAAATTTTTTTATGGCTTCAATTGTGTAGTCAGAGCAAGTGGGCAAAAATCTACAGCCAGAGCCGGGAATTAAATGCAAAATTGGCGAAATTGCCACCTGATAAAACTTTATTGGCAAAATAAAAATTTTAGAAAAAATTTTAAATTTGGGCATTTTTCGTATCAGCAGATTTTTGTGAAAATTCTAAAACAGCCTTATTGAATTTTTCTTTTAAAACAGCAAAGTCAAATTTAAAAACGCCTCTGCGAGCATAAACCAAAATGTCGCAAGGACAGGGGGGCGGATTTTCCCTGAAAATTTCTCTGAAAATTCTTTTAGCCTTGTGGCGATAAACAGAGTTGCCAATGCGTTTACTTGCAACAACACCCAGCCTAGAGAAATCTCTTGGCTCTGAAGGGTGCGCCATAAACAAAATAAAGGCGGAACAATCCGCCTTCACTCCATTATTTTTGATATAATCAAAATCCTTCTGTATGCGCACTCTGTTTTGAAGAGAAAAGCGCATAAGGACTTATTTAGTCACTAAACGTTTGCGACCTTTTTGACGACGTGCTGCTATAACGCTTCTGCCGCCGCGTGTGCTCATACGAGCACGGAAACCGCAAAGGCGTGCTCTCTTTAACTTTGATGGATTATATGTAGGTTGCATTGTCTTAACTCTCTATTGTTTACTAATAAATTAAAAGCATATCAAAGAAACGCAATTCGCCACATCTGTCAACCCCTTTTTTGAAATTATTTAAGTTTTTTTTATTTTCTTAAAATATTCTGAAAAAAATTTAAAATTTTTGAGAAAACACACTGCCAAATTTTTCAAAAAAAAATCCACCTTGCCTGCAAGATGGATTAGCTTTTTAAACGTAAAAATTAAACAGCTTATTCTATTGCCGTTGCCTGCTTATCATACAAATTTTTGTAGTAGGGGCAACGCTGATAAAGTTCGGCAGGCGTTCCAAAATCTATTATCTCGCCTTCTTTGAAAACTATGATTTTTTGTACGTTTCTGATTGTGCTGAATCTGTGCGCAATTATGAACATAGTTCTGTCTTGCATCAGCTTGTCTATGGCTTTTTGAATGAAGGCTTCAGAATTTACGTCAAGCGCAGAAGTAGCTTCGTCTAAAACAATAAGAGGAGGATTTTTCAAGAAGACTCTTGCAATTGCAATGCGCTGCTTTTGCCCGCCGGAAAGCCTGTCGCCACGTTCGCCAACACGAGTATCATATCCGCATTCAAGCTCTGTAATAAATTCGTGAGCGTAAGCTGCTTTTGCCGCAGCGTAGACTTCTTCAGGTGTAGCATCTGGCCTTGCAAGCAAAATGTTGTTAAAAATTGTGTCATTGAAAAGCACAGGATACTGAGGAACAGAACCCAAGTTCTTGCGCAAATCGAACGAACGCATATCTTTTAGATTAATGCCATCAATAAAAATGTCGCCACTTGTGGGGTCGTAAAAACGCATAACAAGCTTTGCAAAAGTACTTTTGCCTGCGCCGGATTCTCCAACAAGAGCGCAGCTTGTGCCTCTTGGAATTCTTATGTTTGCATTATGCAGAACTGTTTTTTCTGCATAAGCAAAGTTTACATTATTAAATATAATTTCGCCGCTTAAGTGATTTACTTCTACAGGGTTTTTAGGTTCAGGAACAGTAGATACATAGTCTAAGACTTCGTTTAATCTGTCAAAAGAAGGGCCAATTTTAATGAAGTCTGTGACCATTCTAACAATTCGCTTGATTGGGTCTATAGTAAAATACAAAGCAAGGCCAATTGCTGCAAAAGTAGAAAAATCTATCTTTGCTTTGAATGCGTAAACAAAGGTTACAGAAATCATCGTTGCAGCTAAAACTTCCATCATTGGCTGCTGTAAAAGTTCATCCTTTGTGATTTTAAGAATAAGCCTTTGCAGACTATAATTCATATCAAAGAAACGTTTCTTCTGAGACTCTTGCAAATTGAAAACCCTGACTTCGTGAGACGCAGATAAATTTTCATTAAAATGCTGAGCAATTGCGCCCAAAGACTCTGCCGACATTTTTGCACAACGCTTTAAATTCTTGCGCATCATCTGAACAGGCAAAATGCAAAACGGAACAGCTGCAACAAATACAAGCATAAACACAATTTCGCCCTTTGTTACACACATATATACTAAAAACGATAGGGCGCCAATTACCTGAACAGGCTGACGTATCATTTCTGAAGCGAAAGAAAGTAATATGGCTTGTACCGCAGAAGTGTCATTACTTAAGCGAACAAATAAGTCTCCGGTAGTATGCTTATCAAAGAAGGATAGGGGATAGTCTTGCACAGCAGAAAACAAATCTTGCTTGATGGAACGTAAAACACTTAACGAGACAAAACTCATCAAGTAGCCACTAATGAAGCCCGTGATGGCCCTGATTACAAAAATCAAAGGAATTAAAGCTGCAATACCAAGGACATACCACACACTGTAACTTACGCCTTCTGGCGGCATGAAAATGTTTTTTAGCACCTTGTCGAAAATGATAGGCATCCCAAATCCGCTCGACGCACCAAATAATAAACCTGCTACCAGCGCCCCCGCCAAATACCAAGCCCTAGGTTTTACATACTTTAAATATCTAGAATATTTTTTCATTTAACTATTTTTTCTATTTTAGCAATTTTTAAAAAACTGAATAAATAAATCCAATCATTCTTGATTTTGAGTAATGGAATGAAATTAAATAAACGCATATATTTTTTTTCGTTTTGTGTTGAAACTTTTATTATGGGTATATTCATTAACTTTATTATTTTATAAGAAAGTCTTTTAGAAAGTTCTGTTTTGTAATTTGGTTTTATTGCTAGTGCATTTTTCAAATACTCATATCCTTCCAACTTCATCTTCTCCAAAATTGGAAGCAACTTTTCGTAATCAATTGCATTAGAAAATTCATTTTCTGTTATACAAATATTTTCTGAATCAGATTTAAATCTGTTTTGTTGTAAAAGTGACATAAGAGAGGTTAAACGCTCATTACCTCCATCTGCTGTAGGTAGTACAATAAACTGCTTTCTATATATGATAGAAAATATGCTGCCATGAAAGGAATCTGTTACAACATATTTTGCATTTTTTATGATATTTAACCAATCACCAACTGATCTATAATTTCCCTTCTCATCTTTTCTTGCGTCAATAAGCAAATAAGTTTCTGCTAAATTTGATAACACTTCTGTTTCAGTATATAAGAAATAATATGCCACATAGTTTTGAGGTAATTTAAGAGTTGCTTCTGCCATTATAATGGGCTGATAATCTTCTGCCGAAAGCAGCATAGTAGGGTCGCATACAAGAGGACAATTTTTTCCAAATTCAGTTTTAACAATTTGTACTCCATTATGTTCTCGAACTGAAAATGCATCAAATCTATCAAAACATTTTTTTGCATAAATTTTCTCTATATTTCTCATTCTTAGGCCAGATACTCCAAAACTTGCTGCATAAGAAACAAGAGTTTTTTTTCCATATACCCAATCAAGATAATATATGAAATCCATATGCCATTCAGCTCTAACAATTTGATCACTTCCAATACAGATTCGAGAGAAATTTTTGTTTATATGTTTGATTAATTCATCCTTGTCAGTACAGATCCCTGTTAATTTTAAAAATTTTTTTCTGAAGCTAGAAAATACATTTTCTGCAGTT
>JAVBSE010000138.1:0-2900 GCA_031547315.1 Opitutales bacterium | reverse complement strand
CCCCCCCCCCCCCCCTTAAAAATGAGTCAGAAAAACAAACTTATAATAAACTGCGGAACAACGCAGGTAAGTGCTGGCGTTTTTAGTGTTTCTGGTGGTCGTTTAGTTCTCGAAAGTTTTGACCTTAGAGAGCTGGATTATGACGATGGAAATTCTGACGCTTGGCTTGCTGCGTGAAATGTGGCGTTAAAAAGTATGAAACTTTCGGGAAGAGCAGACGTAATTGCTCCTACTGCAAGCTTGCTTACAAAAACTATCACTGTTCCTCATGTAGACCCTAGCAAGGCAAAGGACATAATTTCTTTTGAAGCAGAAAAGAATATTCCTTACGCTCTTAACGAAGTTTCTTGGGACTATCAGGTTGTATCTAGCGACGGCGTTGAAACAGAGATACTTCTTACTTCTATGAAGGCCGACGAAGCAGACGACTTTTGCGCTGCTGTTACCTTTGGAAGTGTATCTCCTGCAAGCATACAGGCGTCTTCAATTTTAGATTACAATGCTTGGAAGTATTGCGGTCTTGAAGAAAATGTAATGATTTTAAATATAGGCGCAAAGGCGTCTAACCTTATAATTGCTCGTGAAGACGGCTTATTTGTGCGCAGCGTGCCAATTGGCGGCAACTCTATTACGCAGGCTATCAGCGATAATTTGGGTAAGAGCTTCATGCAGGCAGAATCTATCAAGCGCAGCTTCTTTGCAGAGCCTGCAAGGATGAATTCTGTGGATTCTGTTGCAGAGCTTCTAAGAAATTCTGTACGCAGCATTTCAAAGCGCATTGCCATAGAGCTAAAGCGTTCTATTTTGGCTTACAAGCGCAAGGGTACTGTAGAAACTCCTAAAATTTTGTACATTACAGGCAGAGGCGCAATGGCACCTGGCCTCGCAGAGTATTTGATAGAAGAATTGCAGGTTGAAGTTAAATTCTTTGATCCTGTTTCTGCGCTTGCGGTTGCCCCTAGCGTAAATTCAGAGCTTTTGAGCAGCAACTTTGTCCATTTGTCAGAGCTTGTTGGCGCTGCAGCAAAAGCTGTTATAAAAAATGGAATGGGCGTAAACCTATTGCCAAAGCATATTACAGAAGCTTTTGCGTTTGAGCGCAAGCGTCCGTTTATGATTATTGCTGCGGCTTTGCTTTTGCTTTCAACAATACCTCCTTATTTGGCGCTTTCAGAGTCTACTAATGAGACAAACAAATGTGCAAAGGCTTTAACATCAAAAATTAGCAGCCTTGAGCAGCGCACCGCAGACTTTAACAAGTGTAAGCAAGACGCTTCAAATATTGTAAGCAAAATCAGCGACTTAGAAAGCCTTGCAACAACAAAGTCTAACTGGCTAAGTTTGTTTGCAGACCTAGAGCAGCGTTTGTTTGAAATGAAAGACGTTTGGTTGGACGATCTTAAAGTGCTTCGCTCTGTAAAGGGTGGGAAACCAGATTATCGTTTGCAAGTTTCGGGTCGTTTGCTTCTTCGCAATGTGAGCGATGATGTTCCTTATGATCCAAACTCTACAACAGAATACACAAGACATCTTTTGAATATTTTTACTCAGTCTGAATTTATCGAAAAAGTAGATGGCGACAATGTAAAGATTGAAAAAGTAGCTTCAAGAATTTTGAAGTTTAATTTCACTTTGGTAGTTAACCCCAATAAACCCATATAATCGGTATGAAATATTTTAAGAAATACCCCGTATTTTTTACCTTGCTGATAGTACTGCTTGCTGCGTTTGCAGCGCTTTTGACTTATGATTTTGTTTTGTTTAATGCAAATGCAAAGTCTTCTGCAAAAGAGCAGAGTGCTCGCAGAAAATTCTTGTCTGCAACTCAGGCTGACCCAGGTCCTGAGGCTTTGGCAATGGCAAAAGAAAACGTTGCTCAGCTAGAAAAGAAGCTAGGCAATTTGGATGAAAATCTTACTCGTGAAATCACAGGTATATTAAAGTCTTCTCCGCCTCCGGAAGTTTTTGCTTTTGTAGAGCACCTAAGGGCTATTGTAGAAAAGTGGAAACTTAACGCAAAGCAAAGAAATATAGGTTTTGCGGAAAAGTTTGGCTTTTCTTACTCTGTTTATTTAGACAGCAATAATCAGCCAAAAGCAGAAGAGCTAAAACCTTTGTGGAAGCAGTTACAGATTTTGGACGTCATTTTAAATAAGCTTTATTCTGCAAAAAACAGAGACATCCCTATGGGCTTGCTTTCTATACAGCGTGAAGATTTGACTATCAAAGAAGTTGCATCTGCGCAAACAGGCCGTTCACGCACTCAGACACGTGTTACAAAATCTTCTGACACATTTGAGATTGACGACAACTACAAAAATATCAGCGCACGCAAGGCCGGCAGCGTAAATGCACTTGGTTACAAGATTGTTTTTGCAAGCTATACTGACACAATGCGCAAGTTCTTAAACGCATTAAATGACGACAAGTCTATGCTTTTGGTTGTTCGCTCTGTAGAGGTAAAGCCTTTCACAGGCACTTTGCCAACATCAACACCTGCGGCTTTGGCAACAACAGATGCAGATACAAGTTCTTTGGCAGACGCATTTGCAAGTGTTGATACTGCGAAAGATCCTAATGCGGACGCATTTTTGGCGGCAATTGAACCAGATTCAAAAGTTGCGGCTCCTGACCCTGTGATTTCAGAAAATATTTCTGAATTTACTATAGTTGTTGAGTATGTGGAGCTTGAAAAGTCTCCTGAAAAATCTTCACCAGAAGTTAATTCAAATAAGGCAGAGGAGTAAAAAAATATGAAAGCGTATTATGATAAAATATTATTGCTTGTAGCTCTTATTGCAGTTGCGGCTTCTGTGGGCTATTATTTTTCTTTGGAGGGTTCGGTAGATTCTAAAGATGCTGATACTAAGAAAGTTTTGCAGACAAAACATGGCGGCGAA
>JAVBSE010000180.1:0-3763 GCA_031547315.1 Opitutales bacterium | reverse complement strand
GGCCACCTCTCCTAATAAACTTCAAACAAACTTAGGCAAAATGCCCAATTTTCTTTGATTAAACTGATGAAAAACGTCAATTTAAGCCCCCAAATAAATGTAAAACATTCACTCAATGCAAGCTAAATTTTTTACTATTTTCCTTTTAACTTATTTTGTTTTAAATAAAAATATCTTGGCTTGGGCAAAAATTACCTCTTTGCATTTTTACTTGTAGAAATTTTATCCCAAGTATTTTTATAAAGCACTTTTGCGCTTGGCAGTGTTTTATTCTTCTTGAGATAATCTTTCTGGACTGCATCTATTGTTTCAAGCCACTTTGTTGTTCTGAATTCTTGCAAGTTTTCTGGAGCAATTTTGCCATATTTTCTTGTGAATTCATTGCTTGCCATAAGCTTTTGTCTTAGCGCATCTGCGGGCAATTTTTCTTCATCCAGCCAGAGAGTGTTTTCTTCAAGTTCTTTTTCGTTAGGCAGTCTGCCCAGCATTTCTTGGAAGGCTGTTTGGCACACGCCTATGCCTTCTGCTGTTCCGTAAGGATACATTCTAAAGCCTTTGCCTTCATTGCGGCGTTTGCCAAAGTTGCAGGCAAGAAGGTGTATCATATTGCTTTCTACAGGCTTAAATTCTTTTTGGATGTCGCAATTTTTTACAGTTTCAGGATCGTAGATAAATGCAGTGGGCTCGTCTGTTTTTTTGTAGTGCAAGCCATCGCCTGCTCTAGAGTAATTTGCTTTAGAAATATTGTTTTTAACAACAAAATTTTCGGCGCCCATCATTGCAAATCCATAGCCCATGCACTTGCCTTCAAGCACGTTATTTTCAACAGTGCCACCCTCTACAATAATGCCAGACTTGCCTGCAGGCCCAGGACCAGGGCCCCATGTGTGCTTGCCAATAGGAATTGCTATGTGGATTCTTGCGCCTTTGGCGTCTACCAAATTATTTCTTACAACAAGCCCTGTGTAGTTCCAGCGTTTAGAGCCCTTTGGATTTTCATAGTAAGTAGTAGAATCTACCATATTTATGCCGCCAAGTGGTTCTCTTGAAATTGATGCAGAAACATTTTCTTCTATTAAAGAATTAGGGGAACAAAATACCACAAGGCCCACGTCTGTGCAGTCTATCATCAAATTGCTTTGCACTAAAGAGTCTGATGATGCTAAAGAAATGCCATCGCCCCAAGGGAAGGGTTCTTCTGTTTGTGAAGCGCCGCCGCCTCTGCAATCAACGCCAGAGCCAAATAGGAAATTGCCTTTTAAAGTGATATTTTTTGCAGGCTCAAAAATGTGCAAAAGCGACCAACCTCTGCCATTTAAAAATACGCAGTCTTGAACAGTTTGCTCATCACCGCCTCTGCTGCCAATTTGCACAAGAGAGTCTCTGTTTTTAATGTCTCTTGGGGCGTATCTGTTGCCGTCAAAAATTACATTTTTAATGCTTAAGCCCTTTTTGTGAGAGCCATTTAGTATTCTTGAAATTTCAGGGCTGACAATTTTTAAGCGAGCATAATCGCCCATAGTGACAGCGCCTTCTGTATAGATTTTCTGGTTTTCCTTCTTTACTTGCAGCGTGGCTTTAATTTCATAAGTAACGCCTTTTTGAAATGCAAGGTCTTCTCCGGAATCGAGAACTGCTTGCAAGTCGTCAGTAGGCGACACAAGTTTTGCCTGCAAAAATGCAGACGACAATATTAAGGTTATGATTGATAAGTATATAGATTTCATAGAAATAAAAATCTATAACTTATCAAATGCGCTGTAAAGCCAGAAATTTTATTTAAAATATTCTACGCCTGAACTAAATATTGGCTGCACTTTATTGCCCACAATATTTTTGCCAACATTCAAACCAAATCTTTCTGTATGGCCCATCTTGCCAAGAACCAAACCGCAAGGGCTTGTAATGCCTTCAATTGCATGGAAAGAAGCGTTAGGATTATAAGGGATTTCTGCACTTGGTTTGCCTTCTAGGTCAATATACTGCGTTGCAATTTGCCCATTTTTTACAAGTTCGTCTACCACTTTTTGAGATGCCACAAACTTGCCTTCGCCATGAGACATAGGTATGCTGTGCTCGTCGTTAAGCTCGCAACTAGAAAGCCAAGGCGAGAGCTTGCTTGCAACTCTTGTTCTTACATAGCAGCTAATGTGGCGGCCAATATTGTTGTGATAAAGAGTTGGCGCATCCTCTGCAAGAGGGCGAATTTCGCCATAAGGCACAAGCCCAAGTTTTATAAGCGCTTGAAAGCCATTGCAGATACCAAGTATGAGGCCTTTTCTGTCTTTTAAAAGCGACATCACTGAGTCTGTAAGCATCTGATTGCGGAATACTGCTGCAATAAATTTGCCAGAGCCTGCAGGTTCGTCGCCCGCAGAAAATCCGCCAGGAAGCATTAAGATTTGCGAAGCGTCTATCTTTGTTTTCATTTGTTTGATAGACTCGTTTAGTTCTGCAATGCTTCTGTTGCGCAGCACAAAAATTTCTGCTTCTGCGCCGGCGTTGTTGAAGGCTTTTGCAGTATCGTATTCGCAATTAGTGCCAGGGAATACAGGAATGAAAACTTTTGGTTTTGCAAATTTTGAAGGCGATTTTGCTATATTTATATTCTCAAAACTTGGAACAATAATTTCTCCTTTTTGAGATTCAGCTTTTGTTGGGAAAATTTCTTCAAGAGTATTTTCAAACGCAGCCTGCACTTTAAAGAGGTCAATTTTTGCGCCGTCAATATGCACAAAATTTCCAAAAGTGGTTTCGCCCAAATTTTCGGCTTCAATATCTTCTAGTTTTGCGCCATCTGCAAGTTCCACAATTATTGCACCATAGTTTAGATTTGCAAGTTTGTCTGCAAAACTGCCATCAAGCTTGACGCCTATTCGGTTTCCAAAAGACATATTTGCAAGCGCTGCGGCAATGCCGCCAAAGCGAACAGACTTTGCCGCCAAAATCTTTTTAGCCTTAATTGCTTCAAAAATTTTGCCATATTTGCGCAGTGCTTCTTCAAAGTTTGGAACGCCCGCTTCATCCAAAGAAATGCTCACTAGGCCAAGTGTAGAGCCTGCTGTTTTAAATTCAGGAGAGATTACATTTCTTACGTCGGTAGGCACTATTGCAAAGCTTACAAGTGTTGGCGGAACATCTATATCTTTAAAAGAGCCGGACATAGAATCTTTGCCGCCAATAGAGCCAATGCCAAGTTTCATTTGCGCTTCAAATGCGCCAAGAAGCGCTGCAAGAGGTTTGCCCCAGCGTTCAGGGTTGTCACGTAATTTTTCAAAATATTCTTGGAATGTCAGGCGCACTTTTCTTGGGTCGCCGCCTGTGGATACTATTCTTGAGAGAGATTCCAAAACTGCAAAAACTGCGCCATGGTAGGGGCTCCAAGAAGAAATTTCCGGATTAAAGCCAAAAGAGAAAATTGTGCCTGTGTTTGTTTCGCCTGCAACTAATGGAATTTTAGAGCACATAGAGTCGGCAGGGGTGCTAAGGTAAACGCCTCCGAAAGGATGGTTTACAGTGGATGCGCCGATGGAAGAGTCGAACTTTTCTACAAGGCCTTTTTGAGAGCAGCAGTTTAAATCTGCCATTAAATTTTCCCAAGCTGTTTGAGACTTTGCGTCAAACTTAACTGCGCTAAGCGGAGTTTTTTCTGAAGGCGCAAGCACTTTTGCTTTTGCGCTTGCCGTTGTGCCGTTTGTGTCGAGAAATTTTCTTGTAATACTTACAATTTCTTTTCCACGCCACTTCATTACAAGTCTGCCTG
>JAVBSE010000159.1:0-7326 GCA_031547315.1 Opitutales bacterium | reverse complement strand
TTCAGAAAAAGGAAGTTTAACTCTGAAAACAAAGTCTGCAATTGTGTGCTGATGCAAAACGTATTGCGCATGCAAGGTTTCTTTTTCTTTTAGGAACTCAAAATAGACACGATAGTCGCCCGCACGCAGGCGATAAAAATTTTTGCCAGAGCGTTTGACTTTGCCAACATCGCCCTTGCCAGAGCTTAGCTCTTCAGGAGTGATGCTGCCTAGGCGGCTTATTATTTCCATTTGGTCGAGCTTATCCATTTTGTTAATCTCGCCCATTGCCTGATTACTGAAAGTTACTTGGTACATTTTTAAAATTTGACTCAAATTAAAACGCAAAGTTAAAAAAAACACAAGAAAAGATTGCGCATTCGCTTTTGCCTCAAATTTAGTTCAAAAAAATTCTGAAACTTTTTAAAAAAATTAAAATCGACGATATTCGCCAAGAAAAACTAAAAAACTTTAACTAAATAAAATTATGAAAACCAAGCAAATTATAAAACTACTAAGTCTAAGTTCGGCTTTTGCATTTTTTTCTTTAAGCGCTTTTGCAAATGAAGAAGCAAAGCCTGAAGTAAAAGCAGAGGCTGTCAAAGAAACTAAAGCAGAAAGCAAACTTCCTGCGCCTGTAAAGGAACGTCTTCTAAGACAGTTCGACAAAGATAAAGACGGCTTTTTAAATGAAGAAGAAATGGCTGTTGCAAAAAAATTCATTGAAGACAGAGCAAAACGCTTTCAAGAAATGCAGGCAAAAATTGCCGCAGACACTATCAAAGAATTTGATAAAGACGGCGATGGCAAATTGAATCCGCAAGAACTTATACAACTTTTGGAAAAGCAACGCCAAATGTTTGGAGAGCTCATCAGCCTTATTCCACCAGAATTAAAGCCTGAGGTTGCAAAAATTTTGGGACACCCTAAGCAGGGCAAGTTTGAAGGCAGAGCTGAAGCACGTCCTGAAGGCAAGCCAGAAGGAAAAGCTGAAGGCCGCCCAGAGGGCAAAAGAGAAATGCGCCCAGAAGCTAAGCCAGACGGACGCCCTGAAGCTGGCCCAGAAAGACCTGAAAGAGTCAAAGGTGAGCGTCGCCCAGAGGGCAGAAGAGCTCCTTTGCCTCCTCTTACACCAGCCGATTTGGACGAGCTTGCAGCCCCAAAGGCAAAAGCAGAATAAACTTTTCTTAGTAAACGTATAATGTAAATTAAAAGTGCAGTCCTTAAAAAGTCTGCATTTTTTTTGTGGACATACAAATGCGCTAATCTATTTTAGAGAACAATTATGGCACTTCGTAAAATTGAAAAAGTAGCGGGCAAGGGTGTTTACCTTCCCGGAAACGACATTGATACAGACAGAATTATTCCTGCTCGCTTCATGGTCTGCGTGACATTTGAAGGCTTGGGCAAGTATGCGTTTTTTGATGAAAGAAAAAATGCAGATGGTTCCGACAAGGCTCATCCTTTAACAGATTGCCGCTTTAAAAATGCGTCTGTGCTTTTGTCAGGCGAAAATTTTGGCTGCGGCTCTTCAAGAGAGCATGCTCCGCAATCGCTTTGGCACTACGGCTTTAGAGCAGTTATTGCAGAAAGTTTTGCAGAAATTTTCTTTGGCAATTCAACAACTATTGGCATACCTTGCGTGTGTGCACGTGGCGAAGATATCAGAGAAATTGCAGAGCTTATTAACGTGAATCCAGAGCTTGAAATTGAAGTAGATTTGCAAAATCTTAAAATCTCTTGCGGAGGTTTCAGCTGCCCATGCACCATGCCTGAGAACAGCAGAAAAGCCCTTTGCAATGGCGTTTGGGACCCTATAGCAGAGCTTTTGGAAGCAGAAGATAAAACTGCAAAGCTTGCAGCAACGCTGCCTTATGTAAAAAAATAATATGAAATTTATTTTAGAAGGAGCAGGGCTTTTTATTTATCCTTTGGGTTTATGCTCTTTGGTTGCGCTTTATGTGATTATAGAGCGCCTTATTTCTTTGCGTTCAGGAAAAGTGATTCCGCGTAGGCTTTCTGATGCTATAGTTACCGGCGATATCTCGCACTATAAGGGAGACTTAAAAACTTCGGCAGGGCGCATAATTTCTTTTTACAGGCACGCAAAGCCGGATGCAGACGCCCTCAAAGCTTTTGCACATCTTGAAATTACAAGGCTTGAAAAGGGAATGTTTCTTTTAGACGTTGCAATTGCGGCAGCGCCTCTTTTGGGGCTGCTTGGCACTGTGGCAGGTCTTGTTTCTGTGTTTTCTGGCGATGGTATGCCCACGCAAGAAATGATAACAAGGGGTGTTGGACTTGCGCTTTCTACAACAATTTTGGGTTTGTCTATAGCAATACCTTCAATTTTAGGCAGTTCTTTTTTGTATAGAAAAATAGATACTCTTGCCGCAAAAATAAATATTTGCGTAGAAAGACTTATCGACCTAAAAGGCAAAGACAAAATCTAATGGATTTATCTTCCAGACAGCGCCGCCGCCGCAGGTACGAAGTTAATATCGTGCCCATGATAGACGTTATGACTGTGCTGATTTTCTTCTTTCTTATAACTATGCAGTTTAAAGAAATTAGGTCTGTAGAGATTATTCCGCCCACAATGTCTACCTCTGAAAAAACTTCAGACATAAAGCCCTATGTGATTGGAATTTCAAGAGAGGGTGAATATTTTTTTAATGACAAAAAACTAAGCCTAAACGAACTTGAACGCGCACTAAAAAATCTGGCAAGCACAGAAAAAACGCCCAACGTTGTTTTGCTTGCAGATAAAGACTGCCCTTACGGCTTTGTTGCGGCAGGTTTAGATACTGTGAGGCTTGCAAAAATTAAAAAGATAAGCATGCAGTCTGGCGCTGCAAAAAAATAAGCTTAAATTTTTCAAGAATCTTTACGATAGCCTCCTATAAATAGGGAGGCTTTTTTGCGCCAAATTTTTATCTTGAAAACTTTAAAAAATAGGAAGATACTTTTTAAAGCTTTTTTAGGTTAATCAATTTAAAATATCAGAAAAGAAAGAAAGAAATATGTCCGAAGAAAATAAGAATCCGGAAAACCAGCAGGCACCTGCACAAGACTTTGCTTTGCCAAAGTTCGACCTTCCTAAAACATCTGCGCCAACAATCAGGGCAGAGCCGGAGTCTGTTGCTCCAAAGTTTAATCCAAGAGTTCCTGCAGCAACAGCAAAGCCTGCAGGTTATGGCGCACCTGCGGCTGCCGAAGAAAAACCAATGAATCCTGCACTTTTAGTTTTGGATGTTTTGGCTGTGGCAGTTTCTGTAGCATTTGCAGTTTTAATTTTTTTAGATAAATAGTTATGCCAGCACAAGATTTAACATCAGCCGATTTTGAAAGCAAAATAGGGGCAGCTAAGGTTGCACTTGTTGATTTTTACGCACCTTGGTGTGGACCTTGCAAAATGCTAGCGCCAGTTGTGGACGAAATCGCAAACGAAATGGGAGACAGCGCAGGCATCTACAAACTAAATGTGGATGAGGCTCAAGATATTGCCGCAAAATACAATGTTGCAAGCATTCCTACTGTTATATTTTTTAAGAATGGCAAAGTTGCAGACGTTGGCATGAGCGTAATGTCTAAAGACACTATCAAAGCCAAGCTAAAGAATTTAGGAGCATAAAAATGTTAACACAAATAGAAGCAAACGAGTTTGAAAGCAAAAGCCAAGAAAAAGGGCTTGTTGCAATAGAGCTTTTTGCCAATTGGTGCGGACATTGCAGAATGTTTACGCCCGTACTTAAAGATATGGCTGTAGAGCTTGTTTCAGAGCTTAAAATTTATCAGCTAAACGTTGATAATGCTGAAAATGTAACTTCAAAGTATGGCGTAGATACTATTCCAACTATACTTTGGTTTAAAGATGGCGAACATCTTGAAACAGCAGTGGGCAACCTAACTAAGGCTCAGTTTAAAGCCAAGGTAGAATCTTTTAAGTAAGATAAATTTTTTAGAAATTTAAAAACAAAAAAGACGCAAATTTGCGTCTTTTTTTTGTGAAGATTTTTTATTAAAGCGGCAGGGCTGGGTTGCCAAAAACGGAAGTGCTTGGTTTTACGTTTTTTATGACAAAAGAATTTATGCCAACACTTGTCCAGTCGCCAATGTTTGCGCTTGGCACTGTTGTTACTGAGGATGCAAAAAATACGCCTTCACCTAAATTTACAAAGCCTGTTACATCGCAGTGGGCGCTTAGCGTTGTGTATGCGCCTATGCTTGCGTCGTGCCCAATTGTTGTGAGGGTATTTATTATTGTAAAGTTTCCTATTTTTGCATCGCAAGGTATAGACACAAAAGGGCAGATGACGACGCCTTCGCCAAGTTCTACACTTTCGCCAATAATTGCGCTTGGGTGTATTAGGCTTTCAAATTTTGCGCCCTTAGTTTTGAGACTTTCTATCACTTGCTTTTTAATTTGCGGCTTGCCTATTGCGATAATTAGAAAATCATTTTCAGATGGCGTGTATTCTGAAATTTTACAGAGAATTTTTGCGCTGCAATTATAGTTTTTAAGCGCATCTAAATTGTCGTCAATAAAGCCTTTTACTTGCCACTTTGCGCCTGCGTTTATGCAAGTTTTTGTGTAGCTAAGAATCTCTCTGCCAAAGCCGCCTGCGCCAACTATGATTATATTTTTCATAAATTTATTTCTGGCAAGTGTAGCCGCCGTCGACCACTAAGTTTGTGCCCGTAATCCAAGAAGCTGCGTCTGAAAGCAGAAAGTTAACTGCGTCGGCAACGTTTTCTGCCTGTCCATAGCCAAGCAGGTACTTTTTTTCATCGACCTCTGCCAACTCAGGCATTTCTTCTAAAAATTTTTGATTCATAGGCGTTTTAACCAAAGCAGGCGAAACGCAGTTAACGCGTATTTTTTTTGCAGCAAGCTCTACTGCCATAGCTTTCACAAATGCCACAAGCGCTGCTTTTGAAGCCCCGTAAACGCTAAATGCAGCAT
The DNA here is from genome assembly GCA_031547315.1 of Opitutales bacterium. Taxonomy (GTDB): domain Bacteria; phylum Verrucomicrobiota; class Verrucomicrobiia; order Opitutales; family Intestinicryptomonadaceae; genus Intestinicryptomonas. Next base: position 2,381 of record JAVBSE010000159.1, on the reverse strand, counting down.
TTGAAATCAACGCAGATGCACTGGATAAATATACTAAAGAAGCAGATGGGTTTATGAGGTTTTTTTTGAGCAGGTCTCTTGTTAATTTTATTTGCGCCAAAAGATTAGTGTCTAGCACTGCGTCTATATCATCATTGCTTGCAAATTTTAAGGGGGCGGGCTTGTTGATTCCCGCGCAAAAAACTATGCAGTCCACAGGCGCTAAAGATTCGCACAAAATTTTGCGCCCTTCTTCTGTTGCAATGTCTGCCTTTATAAGCTTTGCATCTGCGTAAGATTTTTCCATCTCTAAAAGCTTTGATGGGCTTCTGCCAAGCAAGAAAAGTTCTGCGCCTTGTTTATGAAAGTCTGCAGCACAGGCCTTGCCTATGCCGGAACTTGCGCCTGTGATTAAAATTTTTTTGCCTTTAAGTGAAAATTTCTCGCACATAGTTTTATTTTTTTCTTTTTTCTTCAACACGCTGCCAAATGTCGGCAATTGTGTCGCACTCTAAAATTTCAAAGCCCTTTAGCGGAGCTTTATATTCTGATGCCACAAAGGCCATTACTGTCAGAAGCGCCAAAGAATCCCAATCTGGCAGTGTTTGAAACTTTGTTGACCACTCTAGATTCACATTGCTAAATGCGTCAACTTGTTCTTTTAAATTTTTTAAAAAGTCTTCCATATTTTTTTGTAGAAATGCGAAAATACAGCGCATTAAAATCACTTTCTAAGAACTACATCTTTATTGACAAAGCCTTTCTTTTCAAGAGAATAAAGCGAATTTCACGATATTTTTTTAATGAAAAATTTTTCTAAAATAAGCGCCTCTCACTATGTTTTGCCAAGTCAGATTCTTGAAGACGCACAACTTTTTGAACGTTTTTCTGAAAAAAAAGTAAAAGCAATTTCTGCGCTAAGCGGAATTGTTAAAAGAAGAATAGCTCCGGAAAATATAACAGCTTTAGACCTTGGTGCAGAGGCTGCAAAGCGTTTGATTGAATCTGAAAGCATAAAAAAAGAAGACATAGATACGCTTATTTTTGTGTCGCAAACACCCGACTATAAATTGCCTGCATCTGCCTATATTGCGCACCAAAGGTTAGGGCTTTCAGAAAATTGCGGAGCTTTCGACATCTCTTTAGGCTGCTCTGCTTTCCCTTATGCGCTTGCAGTTGCAGATGGGCTTATTGCAAGTAAAAGGGCAAAAAAAATACTTTTAATTTTTGCAGAAACTATCACAAAACTTATTGACCCTGCCGACAGAAGCCTTGTGCCTTTGCATGGCGATGGCGCTGCAGCCTTTATTTTAGAGCCTTCTGACGGCACGTCTCAAATAGGCTTTACTGACCTTGGCGCAGACAGCAGCGGCTGGGAATATCTTATTGTGCCAAACAGCGGCGCAAGAAAATCTGATTCAGATAAAAAATATTTGCAGATGAATGGCGCAGCAGTTTTTCATTTTTCTATTTCAAAAATTCCTGAAGAAATTAAAAAATCTTTGCAAAAGCACAGCGCAAAAATTTCTGATTACGACCTAGTTCTACTCCACCAAGCAAACAAAATGATGCTTGAAGAAATCTATAAACAAATTGACGCCGCAGCCTCTCAAAAATTTTTCTTCCTAGAAGAAATAGGCAATCTAAGCGCAGCGTCCTCGCCAGTTTTGCTTGCAGAATGTTTGAGGCAAGGCAGAGCAAAAAATGGGCTAAATATTCTTGGCGCAGCCTTTGGCGTTGGGCTTTCTTGGGGTGTATACTCAATTAAATTTGCGCCAAATTCAGTAAACGCAAGCAGCGCTTCAACAGAATTTTAAAGCAATGGAAAATACTCTCTCAAGGCTGGAAAAAATTTTTAAGAATATTTTAGATGACGAAAATCTAAAACTCACTCCCCAATTCTCACAAACAAATTATGAAGATTGGGACTCCGTTGCAACTGTCCAAATTGTCCTCGCAATAGAAGCAGAATTTAAAGTGCGCTTCACTGCCGCAGAACTTGTAAACCTAAAATCTGTTCAGGATATTTTAGACTTACTTGCAAAGAAAATGTAGTTTTCTTTTTTCTTTTGTGTTTCTATTGGAGGAACTGGCTGCGTTCCTCCAAACCTCCTTACAGTGAAGGCTAAGCCCTCGACGTACAGACAAATGCTTTGCATTTGTGTAGACAATGGCAGGGTGAAGTGTATTCAGTTAGCGTAAACTTTCACTTGGTTTTAAGATAAATTAGGGGAAGAAGAAACTGCGTTTTTCTTCTTCCACAAGTTTAAATAAAAACAAGCAACTCTCTCATCATAAATTTACTTTGTAAATTTATGCATTTAAACTAAATAAAGTTTAATGAAAGTTTTTCGAAGATGAGTGTCTTCCCAGGGCGCAAAGAAATGTTTTTCTTTTGCGAG
>JAVBSE010000098.1:0-10938 GCA_031547315.1 Opitutales bacterium | reverse complement strand
GTCGGAATTAGGATCAATTCTGTTTGAGGATTTTGTAAATAGCGGAAGTTTTTTGCCATCGCTTGTGTCTATCAAAAATACTTCAAGCCTTGCGCCGTCAAAAGTTTTTTTGGAAAGATTTTTGATTTCCACATTAAAGTCTATCTTAAGATTTTTTAAATCGTCAGAAATTTTGTAAGGGGCGTAATAGTCCTTAATTTGAAGGGCGGGGCGGGCAAGCAAAATTACGTCTCTGGTGATTCCCATTAGCTGGGGCATATCTTGCATTTCTAAAACAGAGCATACGCTGAATTTAAAAACCTCAAGTGCTATTGTGTTTTCTCCTCCATTTAGGAATTTACTTATATTAAATTCTGCAGGCGTAAAAGAGTCTTGAGAGTAGCCCACAAATTTCCCGTTTACATAAAGGTTGAAGGCAGTGCGAACGCCATTAAAGCGCAAATAAATTTCTTTTTCAGACCAATTGTTTGGAAGCGTAAATTTGTGTCTGTAAACTCCACGCTGTTTGTATTCATCGGGGACCCAAGGCTTTTGCGCAAATTCAGAAGGCTCTCCGTTCTTGCCGCCATACTGGGGCAAACGATGTCCTTCTTTATTGAACATCATATTGATGCCTGTATTGTTATAAAATGCAGTATCGAAACCTCTCGACTGCCAAGAGCAGGGCACGTCTATTAGATTCCACTTTTGATCGTTAAAATCTTTTGCAAAGAATTCTTTTTTAACGTCGCCTTCTGCATTGGCAAAAAAGAATTTCCATTTGCCATTTAGAACTTTGGCAGAGTCTATTTCGTAAATTTTATCTACATCTTCCAGACTCACAATTTTAGAAGCGCCTTTTTCTGTAAAATGAGAAACAAAAAATGCTCTTGGGGCTTCTTTATTTATTTTCAGAACTTCTAACTGCGACCAAGGCGCAGCAGTTCTGTCTTCATCTGCATTTTTATTTGCAGACACATTTTTATTTTGTGCAAATACGCAAAGCGCAAATAAGCACAGTATTCCTGATACCAGGATTTTCCTCATCATTTTTCTTGTAGTTGTTTTGTGTGCAAGGTATGCACAAAGTTTTATGCGCACAATGTGGTGTACGCAAAATTTCGGTATAGTAAGTAAGAAAACAAAATCCTAGTTCTATTCAAAAAAAATGCAACTATGGAATTCGTAAAGTTTGACCAACTTTTAGAGCCTGCGGGTTTGCCATTGTGTCTTTATTGGCGTTATAAATTTCACGCCATCTGTTTGAATTGCCATAGACTTTGCGGCTTATGCTGCTAAGTGTGTCTCCGGCAGAAACAGTATAAGATTTTGGTGTGTCAGGTCTTACCGCAATGGCATTGCTGCTTGCATTATTGTTTGCAATCAGCCCGGAAGTCTGCGCAGTGCTTGAATTATTAGAGCTGTGTGTTGGCGTAACAACTCTTGTTGGGGCAGGCGGCACTGCCACTTGCTGTTGTTTTTCAAGCGTGGCAAGTTTTGCATTTGCGTTTGCAAGCTGCTGTTTAAGTTCAAGATTTTCTGCCTTTGCTTTGCGGATGGCTTCTTCAAAATTTAAATTAGCCAAATTAACGTCTCTTGGGTTGCCCGGCAACGTTGCAGCAAAGCGTTTTTGCGCTGTGTCTATATGTTGACGCACCATATCCGCATAATCTGCAGAAGGCTTTAGTTCCAGAAATTTTCTAAAGTGATATATTGCGGCAATAGGGTCGTTCAAATTATTCAGATAAATTAGACCTGCATTAAGATGAGATTCCGCAGCGTCTCTGCGTTTTTCGGTGACTTTTAAAAAGGCATTCAAGGCTTCATCATAATTTCTTTTACTTAAGTCTTCTTTGCCCCTAATAAAATGAGACTCGTCTTCTTCTCTTGTAACCTGTGCGTTGCGAACATCGCAGCCGCCTGCAAGCAAAATATACGACGCACAAACCCCCACTAAAATTGCAGGAACTGCTATTTTTTTAATCGCTATATTGTTTGTTAATCTTGAGAATATTTGAAACATCTGCGCACCCCCTTGTGCTTTAAATTAGTGTTTAAAGTGCCTTATGCCTGTAAATACCATTGCCATATTGTTCTTGTCTGCTTCTGCAATAACTTCTTCGTCACGAACAGAACCGCCCGGCTGAATTGCGGCAGTAGCGCCTGCTTTTGCTGCAGCAGTTAGGCCATCTGCAAATGGGAAAAATGCGTCGGAGGCAACTATGCTGTTTTGCAGTGCAAGGCCCGCTTCTCCGGCTTTCCAAACCGCAATTCTAGAGCTGTCTACTCTAGACATCTGGCCTGCGCCAATGCCAAGCGTGCGTTCGCAAGCGGCGTAAACAATTGCATTGCTCTTAACGTGTTTTACAACCTTCCAGCCAAAAAGCATTGCCTTCCACTCTTCTTCTGTAGGCTGGCGCTTTGTCACAACTTTCATATTTGCTTTTAGCTCTTCAATATTGTCTGCAGCCTGCACCAACATTCCGCCCATAACGCTCTTAAACTGATAAGGTTTTGGAGCCTCGCCAGAGTAAACAATTAGGCGCAAATTCTTTTTCTTTGCAAAAACTTCAAGGGCTTTAGCTTCAAACGATGGGGCGATGATTACTTCGCAAAATATATTTGCAATGGCTTCTGCAAGAGGCGCATCAAGCTCTTTATTTACAACAATAATGCCGCCAAAAGGCGCCTGTGTGTCTGTTGCAAAAGCTTGATTCCAAGCTTCAAGAAGCGTTGGCGCACTGGCAACCCCGCAAGGGTTTGTGTGCTTTAAAATTGCAAGCGTAGGCTCTGAAAATTCTCTGATAAGTTCTGTTGCAGCAGAGATGTCTATAATATTATTATAGGACAATTCTTTGCCTTGAAGCTGCTCAAAATATTTTTCAAAATCGCCATACAAGGCTGCTGCTTGATGGGGATTTTCGCCATAGCGCATTTCTTGCACAAGCGGCATAGAAATATTCATTTTATCGCCAAGTTTGCCCACGTATTTTTCTTGCAAATAGTTGCCTATGGCAGTGTCGTAAGAAGCTGTGCGCTGATAGACTTTTAGAGCCAAAAGCTTGCGCAAATTTTTAAGTTCGTCGCCGCCATTTTTTAGGGCCTCAATTACTTTGTCGTAATCTGAAGCGTCGCAAACAACAGTTACGTCTTGATGATTTTTTGCTGCGCTTCTTAGCATTGAAGGGCCGCCTATGTCGATATTTTCTATAGCGTCTTCCAGGCTGCAATTTGGTTTTGCAACTGTGGCTTCAAAAGGGTAAAGGTTTACCACGACCATGTCTATCATGCCAATGTTGTTTGCTTTTGCTTGCGCTGTGTGGTCAGGATTGCTGCGTAGGCACAAAAGCCCGCCATGAATTTTTGGATGCAAAGTTTTTACACGTCCGTCCATCATTTCAGGAAAGCCTGTGTAGTCGCTAACTTCAGTTGTGGGGATTCCGTTTTGAGCAAGGGTTTTTGCTGTTCCGCCTGTAGACAGAATTGTGTATCCAAATTGCTCGTGTAGTTTTTTTGCAAACTCTACAATGCCTGTTTTATCGCTGACTGAAATTAACGCTCTTTTCTCCATTCCATTAGAACAAAAAAAAAATCGCTTTTTCGCAAGTATAATATTTCAAAAAGTGTTGATTTTTCAAAACGATAAGGCAGTCTTTTGACCTATGAACTTTAATCTTCCTAAAAATGCCCTAATGAGCATAGACGAGCTTCCCTTTAAAAAGGTGGCAAAAGGCAAAGTACGCGAGAATTTCGACCTTGGCGACGAGCTTCTTATCATCGCTTCCGACAGAATTTCCGCCTTCGACGTAATTCTTCCTAACGGGATTCCAGGCAAAGGGGTGCTTCTAACGCAAATAAGTCTATGGTGGTTTGAGCAAGCTGCAAAAGTTATGCCAATTCACCTAGCAGACAATCATCAGCTAAGAGTGCGTGAGCTTCTAAAAGACTATCCGCACCTGATAGAGCGTTCCATGATAGTAAAAAAGCTTAAACCTTTGCCAATAGAAGCCATTATGCGTGGCTACCTTGCAGGAAGCGGCTGGAAAGAATATAAAGACACGGGCAAACTTTTTGAGTTTGAGCTTCCTAAAGGAATGTTAGAGAGCGAAAAACTGCCAACACCACTTTTTACGCCAACAACCAAGGCTGCAGAAGGGCACGATATGCCTATCACAAACGCAGAATGTGCAGAAATTTTGGGTGCCGATTTGTTTAATCAAATTAAAACAGCTTCTGAGAAACTCTACGCAATGGGTCAGAAAAAGGCAGCAGAATCAGGGCTAATTTTGGCAGATACTAAGTTTGAATTTGGCACAGACGAAAGCGGCAAAGTTTATCTGATAGACGAAGTTTTAACACCCGACTCTTCGAGATATTGGCCAATGGAAGGCTATAAGGCAGGTAAGTCTCAGCCAAGTTTTGACAAACAGTACGTTCGCGACTGGCTAGAAACTCTAGACTGGAATAAGCAAGCTCCAGGGCCTGAATTGCCGCCAGAAGTAATTGCAAACACAATTAAGTCTTATTCTACAGCGCTTACAAAACTCCTAGGTTAGGCGTGTGAACACGCAAGTTTACGGAGTAAAGCTTGCGGGTAGAACAAATTGCAAAGCAATTTGTCCAGAGGGCGACACTTGCGCTGTTTCTTTAACAAGCAAGGTCGTTCAAACGCAGTTGATACTCCGCTACTAAAAAAGCTCATGAATAGTCATGTACAATTTGTACACTCATATCCATGAGCTTTTTTGTATGCTCGTCATCATCGAACGAAGGTTAGATTTCAAAAAAGAACATTCCCGAGAAGGAAGGAGTAATCCAGGAACGCCATTAAAAAGAAAAAAACTTGAAGAATAAAATCTTTAAATGTTATCTATCCAAGGGAAAATTTGAAGATTTTTAGCTCTAGAATTTTCTAATACTTCTTTGTTACGCTTAAGCTCATCCAAATCGGATGGGCTTTGGGCATTTTCCTTGGCTAAATTATAGTATTTTTTTGCATATGAAGTATCTCCGTTTTCTAGATAAGTTCTTTCATATAATGCCTTCCATATCTTAAAAGAATTTTCACTGTTTTTTGTAAATAAAACCTCTGCTAAAACAGGATTATAAAAGGGATTTTTAACTGTTCTATATTCATTAAAAAACCAGCCAGCTACTATATTTTCCGCAATCATTTGAATTGCAATTATTCGATTTTTCTTTTGCTCAGTATCTTTTAATTCTGCATCAGAAATTCTTTTTGCAAATGGCTGAATTAAATTAGCTTTATATATTTCATACTCACGCTCAGAAGTAAGTTTAGTATCATTTTCTTTATCTGTATTTTTGTCATTTGGATTTAATTTACCTGCATACATCAGATAGAGAAAATAAGACTGCAATGCTCTATTTTCCTTTGATTCATTCAGAATGAAAATAGCAAATTTTTTATCACAAGGAGCATATTTACCAGTGTAAAAATTTTTCCATGAAAGATGCGTTGGTATTTCTAATAGACTTTTTGCTTTTTCGATATCTTTTTCAACAACATACCCATTAAAATACATATATGAGAGAAAAATTGTAAGAGAAGTAAAATGAATTTTCTTTTTGAACTCTAATACGTCTTCCGAGTTTTTATCTAAAAGTTTATTAACAGATTCATCATTCGATTTTAGCAAATTAAAAGCTTTATCATAACTGACTTCAACTCCAATTCCACAAATATAATGTTTGAATAAATTTGATAAAGTCAAAGAACTTGCTTTTTTTGCTTCGAATGTCTTTTGCGCCCATTCAAAAGATTTTTTTGCGTCTCTTATATTCTTCGTTTCTAGAAGTTCTGAGTTTCTTGGAATTTCATCAAAATTTCTGTAAAAATATCCATCATAATGGCCATCAAGGCTATAGAAAATTTTATTCGCTTCCCACCCTTGATAATATAATGAAATTTCTAGCGCCAAAAGCCAGTCTTTAGTTTTCTCAAACTCTGCCACCATATATTCAAGAGGATTTTTGTAATACGATTCAGGCAAATCTTTGCGATTCATATTATTTTTTATTTCCGCAAAAATATTTGCAGAAAACAAAACGCAAAAGCTTATTATAAATAGTTTAGACAAAAATTTAAAATTAGAAAATCTCATAAAATCTTTTAAGATAGGAATTATTATATTATAATTTCTATTTCAAATGCAAGGAGCAAAAATTTGAATGAAAAATTAAAACGAATATGTTTGATATTTCAAAAAAAATAGTTCAGTATTAGGTTTCATGAAAAGAGTCATCAGTATTATTATGGGAGGCGGTCGTGGAACTCGCCTTTATCCACTAACAAAATCTCGCTGCAAGCCTGCAGTGTCTTTAGCTGGGAAATATAGGCTTGTAGACATACCTATCAGCAACTGCATAAACTCTGGTTGTAATAGAATTTATCTGCTAACACAGTTTAATACTGCATCGCTTCACAAACACGTTCAGCAGACATATAAGTTTGACCCATTTGGCGGCGGCTTTGTTGATATTCTTGCCGCAGAGCAAACAGATGCAGGCGGCAACTGGTATCAGGGAACTGCCGACGCTGTCAGAAAAAACATGCATCACTTTGAGCACTGCGATGGCGAACTTTACCTCATTTTATCAGGAGACCAGCTTTATCAGATGGATTTTCGCAAGATGGTAGAGCAGCACAAAATCAGTGGTGCAGACGTAACTATCGCAGCTAAGCCTATGCCCACAAATGTGGCTTCAGAGCTTGGAATTATGAGGGTTGACGACAATCTTAACATCACTGCATTTGTGGAAAAACCAAAAGAAAAATCTGTGATAGAATCGCTTGTTATTGGCGAAAAACTTAAGCAAAATTTGGCAGACAAAACTCAAGATTACTGCCTTGCTTCTATGGGTATTTACATCTTCTCTTCCAAGGTTTTAGAAGAAGCTATGTCGGGCAAAGAAATAGACTTTGGCAAAGAAATTATTCCAGGGCTCTTAGGTCAAAAGAAGCTTTGCGCCTATATGTTTGACGACTATTGGGAAGACATTGGCACTGTTGGCGCATTCTTTGAAACAAACTTAATGCTCACAGAACCAAATCCTCCATTTAATTTTTATAATCAAGACAGAATTATTTATACGCATTCACGTTATTTGCCGGGTTCAAAACTTTATAATTGCACTATCGACAGGGCAAATATTGCAGAGGGCTGCGTAATAAAAGAGTCTGAACTAAAACGCTGCGTAATGGGCATTCGTTCAATTGTTCGCGAAGGCTCTGTTTTGGAAAATGTCGTGATGATGGGCGCAGATGCGTTTGAATCTGATCACGATAAGCAGATTAGCTTAGAAAGTGGGCTTCCCAAAATTGGCATTGGCAAAAATTGCAAAATTAAAAATGCAATTATAGACAAAAATGCACGTATTGGCGACAATGTGGAGCTTTCTCCTGACGGAAAGCCCGACTGCTGGGAATCTGGCGACTTATATGTAAGAGACGGCGTTTTAATTGTAACTAAAAATGCAGTGATTCCCAATGGCACAAAAGTTTTAGGTTAGTTAAAACTTTTTATTGAAATTTAAGAGCGAGTTTTGCTTAACGCAAGGCTCGTTTTTTTTTAAGTCAGTGCTTGACGTTTAGAAAACTTAAACTAGGCTGTTTGGGATAAATATTTAATATTGAAAAGGGGAAATTTTATGACAGAAATATTCGCATTTGCTAACGTAGGGCCAACTCAGTTGATCCTAATATTAGTTATTATACTTTTGCTTTTTGGAGCAAAACGTTTGCCTGAACTTGCAAAAGGATTGGGTAAATCATTAAACGAATTCAAAAAAGCAACAAGAGAAGTTGAAGACAGCTTTCGTGATTCCATGAAGGATGATGAAGAAGATGCTCCTAGAAAGTCTAAAAAATCTCAGACTCGCAGACGTGATGAAGAAGATTATGAAGACGACGAGGATGATGAGCAAGATTCTAACAAAAAAGAAAGCTAATTTTTAATCTTAAAAAGTGACCTTTGTTTTAAAATTCAAAGGTCATTTTTTTTGTAATTTCGATGCCCGCTTAAAAAAATAAAAACTATACTATGAAAAAAATCCTAAAAAAATCTCTAATATTTTTTCTTACAATTTTTGCCTTAAACTCTTTTGCTGCAGAGCTAAAGTATGCGCCCACAATGCAAGAAGGCGGCGTCTTTAAAGATGTTTTGACGCAAACAAATATTACTTACAAAGTGGCAGATGATGAAAATTTGCAGCTAGATATTGCCTATCCTGAAGGTGCTGCGCCAAAGAGCGGATGGCCCGTAATTGTGCATATTCACGGAGGCGGCTGGGCAGGCGGCGACAGGCATGGCGGTTTTGGATTTAATAATGGAGAGATTAAATTCTACACAAAAAATGGCATTGCAATTGCAAGTGTAAGTTACAGATTTTGCAGACAAAACCCTGTAAGAACAATCAAAGACTGCGTTGTCGATATTAAAGATGCGGGCAGATTTCTTGTGAAAAATTCAAAAATTTTAAAATTGAATCCTAGAAAAATGGGTGTTTATGGGCATTCTGCAGGTGGACACTTAAGTTTTATGGCAGCGCTTGCTCCTGATAATTTATTTATAGGTGAGCCAAGTTTGAAAGATGTTAAGGTGTCTTACACTTGCGCAGTTCCTCAGTCGGGCCCTACGTCTTTTGTGAATCCAAAAGAAGCTGATGCACCAGGTATGTTTACAATGAACCCCAATCTTATGAATATGCGTTTGGGCGGCACTTTTGAAGAGACTGAAAGTCTCAGAAAACTTATCAGTCCCAGCGAATATATCAAAAAGAATTCACCTCCTATGCTTGTAATACAGGGCGGGGCAGACAATATTGTAAGCCCTAAGGCTGCCTTGTTTATGGAAGCAAAAGCAAAGCAAGTTGGCGCTCCTTTAACACTGCTTATGGTAGAGGGCGGCGGACATTCTTTTGAGAATGCGGATCATGGAAAAATTGCAGAGCAGAGGCGTGAATTTTTCTTAAAATATTTGCTGAATTAAAATAAAACTTTTAATTTTTGCGCAAAAGCAAAATGCAAATGTCATCAGATTGCTCGCTGTCGCCAACAAAGTTTTCTATATCTTTTGTTATCGTGTTTAGCTGATTTGCAAGCGTATCTTTTTCTTCAAATTTTTTGACGGCGCTAAGCAATCTGTCGTCTCCAAAAAGTTTGGAATTTTTGTCCATTGCTTCAGTTACGCCATCTGTGTAGCAAATAAGAGTATCACCCTTATTGAGAATAAATTTTTCCGCTTCAAAATTTGCGTCTTCAAAAACTGCAAGCACAGAATTTGCTTTAGGTTTTAGAAAATCTACAGAGCCGTCTGAACGCCTTATACAAGGCGGATTATGGGCGCAGTTTATGAATTCTACTTCGCTTGTTTTGGGGTTGTAGGCTGCAATAAAGAAGGTGATAAAATTGCAACTGTCGTTGCCTTCGCAGAGTTTGCGGTTTAAAAAATTTACAGTTTCTTTTAGGTCTATAAAGCTTTCAGAGCCTGCTCTGATAAGCGATATTGCACGCACCATAAAAAGCGCTGCCGAAATTCCCTTGCCGGAAACATCGCCAATTGCAAAACAAAAGCGGCCGTCTGCCATGGGAAAAAAGTCGTACAAGTCGCCGCCGGCTTGCCTTGCGGCTTTCATAAATGAGAAGAGCTCCAGGTCTTCAAATTTGAAAGATTTTTCAGGTAAAAAAGACTGCTGTATTTGCGCTGCAATTTTTACTTCGCTTTCTACAAGTTCTCTTGCGGAGACTTCTTTTTTTAGATTTTCAATATAGTCGGCAAGCCTAGTGCGCATAAGCTCAATATTAGAAGCCAAAGACTGAATTTCATGCGTGTTTAAGTCTTTTTCTTTTATCGAATTTTCTAATTTAACTTCTTCAGAAAAATTGCTGTCGGCAAGTTTTTTTGCAAAATCAGAAAGCTTTAAAATAGGCTTGGTTATGCGCTTTGAAAACAAAATTAAGACTATTAAAATGAATGAAATGCCAAGCAGCAAATGTTCGCAAAAATCTTTTAAAGATGAAACTATAATGGGGCGAACTATGCTGACATTTAAGTCTGCGCCAATAACATAAATGCGCCCATCATCCATAGGAAACGGAACCAAAACTGTGCGTGAAACAGAGTCTGTGTGTTGGTCATGACCCTGCGAAATTTTTATTTTTTTTGTTTTAAAAACTTCTTCAATATCCGGGTCTTGATAATTATATGGGGTGAAGGGGCGCTCTGTTTGATCTAATGAAAAATAATAGTCGCCGCCGTCTGTTTTAATTATGCAATAAAGATAAGATATGCCTACTTTTTCTTTGTAATCTATAAGCTTGTTTTGAAGCTCTGCATATTCTCTTTCAGAAATTTTATTTTGCAAAAGTTTGTAGTGATAGCCTTCAGGCAAAAGCTCGTCAACTCCGAATGCCGCAACTTTAAGGCGTTCGTCTATAGAGTTTCTTGTGGCTTTTATATTGCTGTAAATTCCATAGGGAGAAAATATTGCAGTTACCAAAACAACTACAAGTATTAGCGATACAAAAATTTGCCTTTGTATTGAAATTTTCATCAAGAGTTTTCAATACAAAGGCAATGCGATAAATATGTCGAGTATATTAAAACAGTCTGCTTGCTATCTGATAGAAAATTAGGCAGACAACGTAAGCCAAAGCTGTTAAGCCAAATACCTGTGCCAGTGCAATTTTTACAGATTTAGTTTCTCCGTAAGTTGCCGCAATTGTTGCAACGCAGGGCATACTTATGAGTATGAAAAGCAGTATGCTTACGCCTTGAACAGGTGTATAGATTTCTTTGATTTTATCTCTTAAAGAGGTGCTTTCTTCGTCAGCTTCGCCCATTCCATAGACTATGCCAAGCTGAGCTATGAAAACTTCTTTTGCCGCAAGTGCGCCAATCAGTGCGCTGGAAATCTTTTTGTCGAAACCAAGCGGAG
>JAVBSE010000028.1:0-26373 GCA_031547315.1 Opitutales bacterium | reverse complement strand
AGCAGGCTCTTTTCACTTTACCCCAGGACAGGCTTATGAAGATGCAGACAATGGAAACCGCTCAAAAGTACACTGGGATATGGTCTGCATACAAACTCCTGAATATGGCGGAGGAGAAATTTATTTTGACAATAAGCTTGTCAGAAAAGACGGGCTGTTTACAAGACCCGAACTTAAAAAATTAAACCCTGCAGAACTGCTAAAAAAATAAAAATATGAATAAGAAAATTTTAAACAGCTTAGTTTTTTCTTTTGTGATTTTGTGTTCGGCTTGCGCAAGCAACACGCAAATTGTATCTGAACATTCGCTTCCGGACGCCTTTAAAAAGTACGACACAAATAAAGACAATTTAATTTCCGGCGCAGAGCTCACTGAAGATTTAAAACGTTTCGACATAGACGGCGATGGAATTTTGCGCCCTTCTGAAATTCTTTTTATGCAATCTAAAGAAAAATTTGAGAGTCAAAACCCAAACTACAAAGAGCCATTTTTTACGCACCCTAAAATTAAAGATGCGCCTAAGCAAAACTTTAAAAACACTATACTTATCAGCATAGACGGAATGGACAGAGCTGTGCTAAAAGAAATGTTTGAAGCAAAGCGCCTTCCAAATTTGAGTGCAATTGCAAAGCAGTTTTCTGACTCAGAATTTGTTATCCACGTAAATTTAATTGACCACCAAACAGAAACAAAGCCAGGGCACGCAGTAATGCTTACCGGGCTAAATTCTGAGCGCAATAAAGTGCTTACAAATAGCCAGTTTAGCGCTATTCCAAAGGGTTTAACAATTTTTGAACGCTTAGAAGATTCTCAGGGCAAAGATAATATTCAAACAATTTTTGTGTCTTCAAAAGAAGGAAATGTGGGCAAGCCATACGCAATTGCAAAAGAATCTATAGACATATTTTCCGCAACAGACAAAGAACCTGCAGAGGCTCTTAAAGTTTTTGTTGAAGCTCTTAAAGAAACTAAGGACAAAACATTTTTTGGCTTTTTACATTTTAGAAACCCTGACAGACAGGGCCACAAATTTGGCAGAGAAACTAAAGAGTATCGTGAAGGCGCAGAAGAAGTTGATAAGCAAATTGGAGAGCTTTTACATTTTCTACAAGCAAATAATATTTTTGAAAACACTAGGCTTTTAATTACAGCAGACCATGGCTTTAACCCTAATGAAAAGCACCACCACTTTGCGCCTTGGATTTTCTTAATCACAAACGACGTATCACTCTTTACAACAAAAACAATTAAAGACTACGACACTCCTGCAACAATCTTAGACTGCTTCCCTCTTAAGGCTTCTAAAAAATATAATGACTTAAGCGGAACTAGTTTAATTAAAAATTAAAGTAGTTAAGAAAATTAGTTTTTTTAATCTCATTTAGGCACAGTGATTTTCTCGAAGGCGTGTCAAATTAGCTGTCAGGCGAGTATATAAAAAAATTCACATTAGGAGCGTACAAAAGATACGTGACTATTGGGAATTTTTTTGTAACGGAGCATCACAGCTAATTTCACACGCCTTCTAATTAGGCAGAATGATTTTGGATGAAGAGCGAGCATTCAAGTAACAAATAATAAGGGCGTGTACTTAGTACTCGCCCTTATTATTTGTTATGTAGAAACGGAGCTATTCGCCAAAAGCATTTGCCTAAAAGGGGTACATTAGGGGAATGATAAGTATACTAATCAGCATTACTATGATAGAAAATGGAATTCCTATCTTCATAAAGTCTGTAAACTTATAGCGCCCCGGTGTCCAAACCAAGGTATTCACAGGCGATGACACAGGTGTCATAAACGCAGTAGAAGCAGCTATTGCAACTGCCATTGCAAAAGGATAAGGCGACACTTCTAAAATTTTTGCGGCGTTCATTGCAATCGGCGCAAGCAAAACTGCTGTAACTGTATTAGAAATACAAAGCCCAGTGCACATTGTAAGCGCAAATACGCCTGCCATTACAGCATGAGGTCCAAAGCTCCCCAACCCATCCAGCAAGGCTTGAGACGCAATTTCAACGCCCCCAGTTTTTTGAAGCGCAAGTGCAAATGGCATCATGCCAACAATCAAAACAACAGACTGCCAATTGATAGACTTGTAAGCTGCGTCCATATTTATGCACTTAAATGCAAGCATCATAAGCCCGCAAATTAGCGCCGCCACAGTGCTGGGAACAAAATTGCCTATCATCAAAACAAGCATTACAAACAGACTGAAAATCGCATAAGGCGCTTTGCCAGGGGCTGCAACTGCGTTGTCGAACTCGGAAGGCATATTAAGCAGAATATAATTTTTTGTATCTGTTTGAAAACGCTTCATAGACTTCCAAGGACCCATGAGCAAAAGCGTGTCACCCATTTTCATTGTTGAAGTGTAAATGTCGCCTTCTTTTGCAACAGAATCGTGCCTAATGCCAAGCACGCTTGTGTTGTATTTAGGACGAAAGTTACTGCTTTTAATGTCTAAGCCTATAAGTTTTGACTGAGGCGGAATTGCAATTTCTGCCATGCCGATTTCCATGCTCATATCTTTAAAGTATGGCCCGCGAAGCGGCATAATAAGAAGCCCTAAGTCTTGCTCAATTTTAGGCGCATTTTCTGAAGCTTCGTGTATGTCTGTCAAAATTATATCGCCTGCTTGAAGTACTGTGTCTGCCTTACACGGAATAAGTTTTGTTTCAAGCCTTGAGCGTCTTTCAATGCAAAGAAGCGTGGCTCTATATTTGCCCGAAATGTTCAATTCTTTAAGCTCTTTGCCTATTGTGACAGAGTCTTCGTTCACTCTAAAAATTCTGGACCTGTCTGCCAAATTATAATCGTTAATAAACGTAGCAAAAGTTTTTCTTTCCGCAACTTCTTCAACAGGCGCAGAGTCTTGCAAAAATCTGCGTGCATAAAGCATATAAACTATGCCTACGCCCAAAATTATAAAACCAAGCGGAGTAAAACTAAAGAAGTTAAAAGGCGCATATCCCTCACGAACAAGTACGCCATTTAAAATCATATTAGGTGGAGTTGCAACAGAGCTCATCATACCGCTTATTAAACCTGCAACGCTAAGCGGCATCATCAGCTTTGATGGCGAAACTTTCAAAGACGCCGCAATGCTTATTACAATAGGAATAAATATTGCAACTATGCCGGTAGAACTCATCACAGAGCCAATAACAGCAACTGCTATCATCAAAAAAACTATCAGTCTGCTGCTGCTTTTACCTGCGTATTTTAGTATGAGTGCGCCCACTTTGAACGACACGCCCGTACGCACAAGCCCCTCTCCTACTACAAACATTAGTGCAATAAGAATTATACTAAAGTCGCTAAAGCCGCTGAACGCTTCTTTAAATTCCACAAGCCCAAGCAAAGGCAAAACTACTATTGCGCAAAGTGCAATAATATCGACCCTTGGCCTATTAATTACAAATAAGACAACGCAAAAAGCAAGCAGAGCCAAAACAACTGTAAGCTCGTGTCCTTTAATTAAATCTGCAAACATATTAGCTTTCTTCTCTGTCTAAAAATGCCCTTGCAGAGCTTTCAAAAAGCCCGCCTATTCTTGCCCTACCAAGCCAAATTTGCTCATACTGAGACTTCATCATCTTTAACGCTTTGCGCAAATCAAGCGATTTAATTTCAGGGTCGTTACTTGCCCTGACAACAGACCATTTAATTAGGTCTGCAGCTAGGATAAGTTCGCTCACACAAATTTCTGCATCTGGGCAATGCGGCTTAGCCTTTTTAAGATATTCAATTGCATTGCAAACGCCCTTGTACATTTTTTCAAAATGAGCGTCTGCCTTATCTATCTGAATAAGCTTTGCAAGCTCCATAGCATTTGCAAAAAAGAGTTTGTTATGAAGCGAATAAAGTTTCTGACCAGGGTCGCACCTGCCAAGCTCTACAATTGCTTTAGACATCATTTGCTCAGGGTCTTGGAATACAAACATATCAAGAGCCTTGCAAATATCTGTTTCAACAAAATTTTCGCCCCAGGCAGATTGCGCAAATGCAAGAAGAGGCATCCACATTGGCGACCATGCCTGATGATTTCCGTTGTCGCCCCAATTTGTGAGCATAGCACCCTCTGCACCCCATTTTTTTGCTGCGGCGCAAACTGTTGATACATTGCCCAAGGCGGCATCTAACCTAATTGCAAAAGAATTCCAAGTATTGGTGCCCCCTGCAATTATAAACGGACGCTTATATTTGTGCAAAATTTCTGCCTCTTCATCAATTGCACTGTCGGGATAATAGCCCCATAAAACTGCAACAAGGTCTGCAGGCAATTCTTCTGAAAGCGCAGGGTCTTCAAGCAAAATGTCTGCCCAAAAATGCATACGCTTGCCTTCTTCTTTGCAAAGCTTTGCAAGCTCTTTTAAGTAGCTGATATAGACCTTGCTTCTGCCCTCTTTTTTGCAGCGCTCTGCAGACTTGCCCATGCCAAGTTCCCAAGGTTCGTCGCAGCCAACATGAAAATTTTTAGACGTAAAATTAGGCAAAAAGTCTTTGTAAAGGCCCTTCATGAAATCTATAGACTTTTCATCAAAAGCCAGAGTTGTTGGGTAAGGGCGCACATTGCCAAGAGGATCTGTTAAAGGCGCTTTTTCATGCTCTGCTAGGTGCCTATATTCAGGGTAACGCAGCCACCTGTCCATGTGCCCCATGCTGTTCATGTTGGGAACAAGCTCTATATTTGCACGCTTGCAGACAAGGTCTAACATCTTGTATTGCTGAGGGTTCATAGGCGTTGCGTCGCCCCAAACAAGCTCGTGCCCGGCAAAGGTGTAGGTGTGTTCTGTGTAAAGTTCCAGCCTATTAAACTTAAAGAGCGAAAGCATATCCACCAAATACATAAGGCTAGACATTGTAGGCACTTTGCACCTGCTTATATCCAACATAAAGCCTCTGACAGGCAAATCAGGATAGTCTGAAATTTTTAGGCACTGCACCCCTGCCTGAGTGCCCTGCGCAACAACCTGCCTAAGCGTCTGGAATGCAAGCCTTGCGCCGGCTTCAGAAGCCGCAGAGATTTTAATTTCTGTGGGCGTAATTTCAAGCTCGTAGCCTTCAGGATTCATATCAGACCTAGATAGGTCTAACTTAAGTTTCCCACCTTGCGGCAAGCCGTTTTCAGACAAAGAAACATCGCCTTGCGCCAAAGGCAAAAATTGATTTTCAAATATTTCCAAACTTTTTGGTTTAGGACAAATTAACATAAAGTACTTTCTTTTTTATCTTTAATATTCTTTAAATAAAAAGAACGAGACGCAGAATTAAGTTCCTTGCGTATCGTTCTTGCTATCGTAATTTAACGCCAATTTTTTAGGCGCAAAATAAAAATTTAGAATGTGTGAATAAACAAACCCGAACGCAACTTAGGCTCAAACCAAGTGCTCTTAGGAGGCATGATTTGCCCTGCATCTGCAATGTCCATAAGCTGCTGCACAGTTGTAGGATACATAGAAAACGCCACTGCAAATTTGCCTGAATCTACCAAAGCTTCAAGCTCTTTTACGCCTCTTATGCCGCCAACAAAGTCGATACGCTCGTCAGTGCGAGGGTCGCCAATATTTAAGAGCGGCGCCAAAACTTTGTCTTGCAAAAGCGAAACGTCTAAAGAAGAAACTGCGTCTAAGCCACAAGTGCAACCAAAACTTAAAGCATACCACTTGCCACCCAAATACATATTCACATTTGTAGAAGCCTTTGGCTCTTTTTCTGCTGTTTCTTTTACTGTGCAAACTTTTGAAAGCGCTGCTAAAAAGTCTGCCTCTGTCTTGCCTGCAAGGTCTTTTACAACTCTGTTATAAGGCAAAATTCTAAGCTGATTTCCCGGGAATACTACAGACAAAAACCAGTTGTAGTCTTCATCGCCTGTGTGGTTTTTATTTGCGGCAGCCAAGTCACGGGCGCAGCGTGCGTTGCTTGCGCTTCTGTGGTGGCCGTCTGCAACGTAAGCGCAAGGAATTGTGTCAAAAACTTCTGTAATTTCTTTAATCTTTGCAGGGTCTGACAATTTCCAAACTGTGTGCCTAATGCCATCTGCGGCAACAAAGTCAAAGAGAGCATCTTCATCTTTTTTGTCTTCAACAATTTGGTCTAGTTTTGTGCCGTCTTTTACTGTTAAGAAAACAGGACCTGTATTTACCCTTAAAGTTTTTGTGAGGTTATATCTGTCGTCCTCTTTTGCTTTGCGTGTTTTTTCATGCTTTTTGATAACGTCTGCATCATAATCTGACGCTGCAAATGTAGCAACCAAGCCTGTCTGAGAGTGCTTTCCCATCTGCTGCCTGTATAAATACATAGCAGGTTCTGTTTCACGAACAAGATACTGCCCGTCAACTAATTTTTGGAAATTTTCTTTTGCGTGATTATAAACTTCCTGAGAGTAAGCTTCTGTGCCAATAGGCAATTCCAATTCAGAGCGAACCACTCTCATAAAGCTAAGCGGACGGCCTTTAGCCTGCTCGCAAGCTTGTTCAAAATTTACCACATCGTAAGGCAGGCTTGCGATGTCTTGTGCGTACTTTGCTTGGGGTCTTAAACCTTTAAATGACTTGATTTTCATATATTCCCTAAAAGCAAAGCAGATTTTTTTAATATTGCAAATCGAAAACTTTTCTTGAAATTTTTTTTAGAAGGTAAATACTTGGCAACATGAAAAATTTTAAAAAGAGATCAGCCTCTTGCCTTGGCTCACTAATTAAATGGATTTTAATTTTAGTACTTCTTCTAGTACTTTGCGTATACTTCTTAAGCGGAAAAGTTCTAGACTTTGGAATTAAAGGCGTAGGAAGCTTTGTTGGTCTTGAAATGGGATCTAGCACAAAAATAGACTTTTTCTTTTTGGGCGCAAATGTAGATATGCAAAACTTTTACATTAAAAACCCAAAAGGCTTTAATGAGGGCGATGGCATAAGCTTCAAACAAGTTGTCTTTAAAATGGCACCGACAATGGGTGCAATAGACGGCTCTGCCCCTGCTATTATAGATGAAATTACAATAATTGCGCCAAAGCTTGTAATGGAAACTTCAGGACTTTCAACAAATTTGGGCACTATAAAAGATAAATTCACAAATGCGCTTCCAAAATCTAACAAAGCCTCTCAGCCTGTGCAGACAGAAGAAAAGCCGCCTCGCAAATTCATTATCAAAAAGATTGTTTTCACAGATGGCGAAATTAAAGGCTCTGCAACAGGAATTGGCGGAATCACTGCCCCACTTCCAAGCTTTGCTATAGAAAATTTGGGCGTAAAAGAAAATGGGCTTACTGCCTTAGAGCTTTCTTCTGTTATTTTTGTGGAAGTTATAAACCAAGCTATTTCTGCCTTTGGCAAAGGCACACTTAATGGCGGCAAGTTTCTTTTAGACGAAACAGGCAAGGCATCAAAAGACGCACTTAAAAGCACAACTGACGCAGCAAAAGACACAGTCAACGCTGTTCAAAATCTTTTTAAATAAACGTTAATTTATTCAAAAATTTTCAAATTTGGCGGCATATTTTTGTGCTGCTTTTTTTTTGCGAAATTTACTTTAAATTTTTATAAAATTTTAAATATTTTTTTAAACTAAAGTTTCAAAAAAGCGCCTAAACAAGAGCAAAATCACTGCTCAAACATTTGAGCAATTTAATGAATAAAAAACCATTTTACAGGCTAAAAAAGTTGACATAATCTAAAGTTTTCTTAAACTTACTTTCAATTTAAAAAACTTAACTTCAAATTACATACTAAAAATGAAAAAACAAATAATACTATCGCTCTTTGCAGGCGCAGCAATTTCTGCGTATGCAAATAATCCTACCCCAAATCCACCCGATGGCTATACAACAACAGGTGAGTTGTATTTTAAAAGCCTAAATATGACAGGGGCTTACATCTATGACCCCCTAACTTGGGATGCTGCTGGCATCAGAGATGCAGGTTATTTCACTTATTTTAGACCAGCAGATCCAAGCGCTAATCCGCCCGTAACTGCAGATACCAAAACAGCAACTCTCTATGACACTACAGATGTTGCAGTACCTTTATCAACTGATGGTTTTGAACTTATTGGTAACAACTACGCATTCACTTTAAATGCAGGAAATACTCTCACTTTTGCTTGGTTAGCTGCTAAAACAAATGCCATACTTAATTTAGATGGACTAGGAACTAAGCTTTCCCTTACAGGTCCTACTCAGGGCTATAACGATAGCAGAACTCTGGATAGTTCAAGGCTAAACTTGTCAAATGGCGCTGCTTTTGAAATGCCTTTAAATGGTCAAATTAAAATGTGGGCTTCTCATATTACTGCCACAACAAATTCTTCTATCCAAGGGGGCATAAATCCTTGGCATGCAGGGTCAATTTCATTAACAGACTCTACCTGGACAGCAAAAGGAGTTTCCATGTTTAGGTATGACGGCAATGGGAATTTCAGCCTAACATTAAACAATTCTACTGCAACTTTGCAGGCAAATGGCGCTGATGGTACAGGCTTTAACGCTGCATTTGAACTTTTTGCACACAATGCAACTACTGCAAATCCTTTAAGCATTACTCTTAATAACAAGTCTACTTATAGCGCTGGCAAATTAAATGAAGGCGGCTATGCAGTAGTAAGCGGCGGAGATGGTTTCATGGGTTGGAATCAAACTAATGACCTTAACATTAGCATTAATATTAACTCAGGCTCTAAACTCGTAATGGGCGCTATGACTATGGGGCGTGAAAATGCCTTTAAGAATGAAAAAGCCTTATTTAAAATTAGTTTAAGTACTACAAATACGGCAGAAAGATCAATTGCTTATTTTGGTGATATTAATGCAACACTCAGCACATCTGCTACAGCAACGGCAAGCTCTTATAAGACATCAATTGAAGTTGGCGACAACTCTGACTTCAGAGCAACAGGTCTTTCATTAGGCAGCATTGCAGGAGCCACAAATGGAACATCTTCATTAGTTGCAGGCACAAATACAACTGTTTACATTTTGGCAAATAATTATATAGGCAATGCCAATATTGGTGCCAGCGTTGCAAGAACAGGCGGTAATACTGCAATAACGTTCACTGGCGATACTTCCAGATTCTTTACTTTTGGAACTTACTTGGGCAATACAGGCTCTAGCGGCGGCACAAATACATTCTCAATGACAAATGCAACTACTGCCGATGCAACCCGCAACATGTTTAATGCATTTGATGTTTCTTTAAGAAATTCAACAGTTGCCAACTCTACTCAGAAAAATGAATTTATAATTGATGGTAATACTTACATTGATGGCAGAAGACCATTAGGCGACGATACAATAGGAGACTCCTCTTTCCGCTTTAACATTGCAACAGACGCTGCTGCTGCAGGTACATCTGAAGTAACACTTAAAGGCAAAAATGTTCGTTTTGGATATTTGTATCAGATAAATATGGGTAATGTTGCTTCAACAGGCGGCACAGCAAAACTTAGCATACAAGGCTCAGATATTAAATCTGGCGCAAATAATATCAGCGTTGCAGATTGGCTTACTGTGCGTGCCGGCGGCGGCATGAACACTATATTAGAATTTGTTGCAGATGAAGATGGCTTCTCTTTCCTAAGCGCAAATGCAATTGATTTTACAGGTACACTTGCCCTAGACTTTACTAACATTGGAACAGACGCAGTATATTCTGGCGATCTTTTGCAGTTTAGACTTACAGGCGATGCAAAATTTGCAGATTGGGAAGCTTTCTGTAACGAACTTGTAAACGGAACTTCAACTCACTTAAGTCTTACAAAGCAAGATGAAGGAGACGTTCTTGAGTTTCTGTTCAACGCTGCCAACGGAACTTTGAGCTATACTTATACTCTTGTTCCTGAACCTTCTACTTATGCCGCAATTTTTGGGGCGCTTGCATTGGCATTTGCTGCATACAGAAGAAGAAAGTAGTTTGAACATTTCATAAAAACTTAAAGCACAGATTTCAATATCTGTGCTTTTTTATTTTGTAAATTTTAGAAAGATTTTTTCACAAAAAAAGCCTCGCAAAAAATAAAATTTACGAGGCTTTTTTGTGTTTAAATTTACCGCTATTTTGCTCTTATATTTCAGTTAAAAGTGCATCGGCTAGACCATAGTCGATAGTTTCCTCGGCTGTCATATAGAAGTCTCTGTCTGTATCTTTTGCAATTTTTTCAAGAGGCTGCCCAGAAGCGTCTGCCAAGATTTTATTAAGCTCAGCTCTCATGCGCTCCATCTCTTGCGCTTGGATATGAATTTCTACGGCAGTGCCGCTCATTTCGCCCATAATTAGGGGCTGATGTATCATAATTCTTGCGTTAGGATAAAGGAAGCGTCTGCCCTTTGGCGCTGCAGAAAGCAGTATAGAGCCCATGCTCATAGCCATGCCTGTTACAACAACTTTTACAGGAGCTTTGATAAGCTTGATAGTGTCGTAAATTGCCATTCCGTCTGTGATAGAGCCGCCTGGGGTATTTATGTAAAAAGTGATTTCTTTTTCAGAATCTTGCATATTCAAATACAAAAGCTGCGAAACTATTGACGCAGCAGTTTTGCTTGTAACGCTATCCCACAAAAAGATTTTACGTTCTTCCAAAAAACGCTTCTGGATGTCAGGCATTGAATTTTGTTCTTTTTTATTTTCTGATTCTTCGCAATTCATATTTTAAAATTATTTATTATTTTGTTTTAGCTGAAATTTCAAAAAGCGCATAGCCTGCAAATAAGTTTGGCAAGAATGTGCAAGGCGTACGCCAGTTGCCACGCAGGAAATGCTCTCTGTTTATACTAATATCGTTTTTTGCGCAAAATTCTTTAAAAGAAACTATAGATATCTGATTTGCAGGACGCGCCATATCCCAATCTTGGTCAAAAATTTTATTCACAGTGCGCCTGCCCTTTAAAAGCAAATGCAGCCTGTTATACCAATATCCATAGTTCACAAAACCAACTACCATGCGTTTGCTTACACGCAAAGATTCGTCAATTACAGCCTTTGTGTTTTCTAGTTCGGGAAGAGTTCTGGAGCAAATTATCCAGTCAAAGCTATTGTCGTCAAAAGCTTTTAACGCTGTGCAAATGTCGCCATGAATTACATTTACGCCACGCTTTATTGCACGCACAATTTTTTCAAAATCAGAATCTACGCCCACTGCATAAATATTCTTTTCTTTGATAAGCTTTTCCAGCAAAATTCCACGTCCGCAGCCAAGGTCGAAAACACGTTCGCCCTCAGAAATCCAGTCGCAAATTGCGTCCAGTTCTATTTTGCGTTTTTGTGTTGATGGGTTAAAGTCTGCCATTTTTATGCATCCAAAAAGAAGGTGATTAAATCGTAAAGTTTAGGAGAATCTGTAAGGAAAGAGTCATGCCCTAAGTCGCTTTCAATAGTGGCATAGCTTGCATTTTTTTTGCAGCGCAAAAGCGCCTGCGTAATCTCTAAATTCTGACTTGGCGGAAATAGCCAGTCTGAAGTAAAGCCCACAGTTATTAAATCTGCCTCGATATTTTTAAAGGCATCTTCCAAACTGCCTTCTGCCTGTAAATCAAAAAGGTCCAAAGCCTTTGTGATATATAGGTAAGTGTTTGGGTCAAATCTGTTCACAAAAGAAGCGCCTTGATAACGCAAATAGTTTTCCACTTCAAAGCTGGTATTAAAAATGTCATTTTTTTCATCACGCTTATCACGACCAAATTTAACTTCAAGCCCCTTGTCGGAAAGATAAGTAATATGCGCCATCATTCTTGCAATACTTAAGCCTACTTTAGGAGACTTATCTGCAGTATAATTGCCATTAGCCCAATCAGGGTCTTGCATGATTGCAGCACGCCCTACGCTGTTAAACGCAATTGCCTGCGCATTTTGGCGTGAAGTTGTAGCAAGCGCTATTGCCTTTTTTACCCTATTAGGAAAATCTATAGCCCACTGCAAAACCTGCATGCCGCCCATAGAGCCGCCTATTGCAAGCAAGAGTTTTTCAATACCCAAATAATCTAATAGCCTTGCCTGAGCCGCAACCATGTCTTTAATAGTTATTAGCGGGAAAGTTAAATTAAAAGGCTTGCCTGTTTTGGGGTCTATACTTGTAGGCCCTGTAGAGCCCTGACAGCCGCCTAGGCAGTTACTGCAAATTACAAAATATTTATTTGTATCAAGCGGTTTATTTGGACCAATAATATTGTTCCACCAGCCCTGCTTTTTATCTGCCAAAGAATAAATGCCGGCGCAGTGATGATCGCCTGTTAAGGCGTGGCAAACTAAGATTGCATTAGATTTATCTTCATTCAATTTGCCATAGGTTTCATACCTAATGTTGAAAGATTCTAGGCGGCCTCCGTGAACAAAGTCTAGCGGCTTGTCGCAAAAAAAGTCGGAAAAACTGACAAGACCTACGTCGCCGGCTTGAGTTTCCAAGTATTCTGTTTGTGAAAAGTCGTTCATTTTTTTATTTTGATAAGCTTTCCGTATCGGAAATTTTCTTATCTTCTTTATTTTTTTGATTTATCAAATTTCCATTTATAAATCTTTTAGAGGCAGTATTTATTACTTCCGGATCCATTTTGTCGACAGTTAAATCAAGATTTAATATTTTTTCGCCTCTTTTTACTTTAAAACTAATTTCCTCTGTAGGCTGCGCAAAAAAAGTTATATTCCTTAGCTGAGTATTGTTTTCTATTTTTTTTGAATTTGCTTCCAAAATAATATCTTTAGGCATAAAGCCTGCTTTGTCGGCAGGGCTGTTTTGAATTACAAGCACAACAACAACGCAAGGATTTATGCCATCATCGGCATCTTCAGCCTTAAGTCCAAGCCAGCCATAAATTGGCGCAAAATTGAAAAGAAGCTCATTTTTAATTTTTGCAACAGCCTTTGCAGGCAAGAAAAAAGACCCGTTTGTTGCAGGCAAAGAAGCAAGCATTATGCCTGCAAAATTTCCATCAATATCAAAGGCAGGGCTGCCAATGCTGCCATTTACTGAGGGCAAATTTGTGCGCAAATAAACTGCCGGCAAGACAACGCCTCCAAAAGAAATATCGTGCCCAACAACCAAGCCTAAATTTGGACTGGGCGCCAATCCTAATTCTCTTGAAATTAAAATAATTGGGCTGCCAATTTCGGCAATTTCTTTTGTGGAATCCAGCTTAATATAAGGAGCATTTTTTTCTACAAAATTACCCTTAATTTTTATTAAAGAAATGCTTGTAAGAGGATCATAACCCACGCTTTCAGCTTCTAACAAAATGCCACGCCAATCTACCCAAATTTTTTTTGCGCCAAAGGTAACAAACGCACTTGTCAAGATATAGCCGTCTTTACTTGTAAGAAAGCCTGTGCAAGTTTCCATTAAAATTTTTTGCTCAGAAATTTCTTTTTGCGCCGAAACTTTCACAAGGGCATTTTTATTTGCCAAATAGACATCCTGCACTTTGCCAATTGGATGTTCCAAGGCAGACAAAGTAAAACAGGCGCACAATAAAATAAAGCTTGCAGCACAAATCTGCAAAGCCCTAAAAACTGCGCTTTGTCTTAAAATAATCATCAGTTACTTTAAATATTATACTGCCATTTTTTTCAAGTTTTTAAAATTTCATTTCTTTGGTTTGACGAATTTTTTTAACTCGCTTTTATGTTTCTAAAGAATTTATGAAAGTTTACATCAAAACATACGGCTGCCAGATGAACGAAAGAGACTCTGAAAATTTGGCAGCGCAATTAGAAGCGCGTGGGCACCAAGTAGTAGAAACTGAAAGCCTAGCCGATGTATTTATTGCCAACACCTGCGCAGTAAGAGAAGCCGCAGAAAAAAAAGCCATAGGCAAAATTTCACGCATTTGCCACACAAAAAAAGGCGGCTTTCCTCTTGTGGGCGTTATGGGTTGTATGGCTCAAAACAGGGGTGAAAATCTTTTGGAAAACTGCCCTCACTTAGACTTGAGTTTAGGCACAAGAAAATCTCCATATATAGTTGAAGAGCTTGAAAAAATTTACGCAAAAGCAAAGGCCGGCAAAACTTTGGAAAATTACCCTAAAGTTGGCACAAAAAAAATTAAGAATCCGAATGCAGTTGTAGATATTTCTGATGACGAGCACTCTCATAAACTCATAAAATTTCACTACTCTAAGCGCCCTCAAACCTGCGCAAACATCTCTGTAATGCAGGGCTGCGCAATGAAGTGCTCTTACTGCATTGTGCCAAGAACTAAGGGCATAGAACGCTCAAGGCCACTTGAAGATATTGTAAAAGAGGCGCAAGATTTGGCAGCGCAAAATGCAAAAGAAATTACGCTTTTAGGACAAGTTGTAAACGCATTTGGCAGAGGCGAAATAGAAATTAAAAATGGGCTCTCTCCATTTGTGCAGCTTCTTGAAAAGCTAGACAAAATCAAGGGCTTAGAGCGCCTCAGATTTCTTTCACCGCACCCATCCTACTTTAAGCAAGACCTCATAGAAGCCTATGGCAGACTACGCACACTTTGCGAATACGCCCACCTGCCCCTGCAATCAGGCAGCAATGCGCTTCTAAAAGAAATGAACCGCCCATACAAAGCAGAAAAATTCTTAAAAATTGTTGAAAATTTGCGCAAGCAAAAGCCCCTCTTTTCAATTTCCACAGACGTTATTGTGGGCTACCCAAATGAGAGCCTGTCTGACTTTGACGAGACTTGCGACATCTTTAAGAAATCAAATTTTGACATGGCATATATCTTTAAATATAGCCCACGCCCGCTTACCCCATCTGCAAATCTTGTCGACAATATCAGCGAGGAAGAAAAGGAAAGACGCAATCAAATCTTACTAGAAATACTACGCCCACAGTCGCTGGAATTTAATGAAAAACTAATTGGAACTGAGCAAGAAGTCTTGGTAGAAAGCGAAGCAAAGCGTGGCAACAATATGCTTGTTGGCAGAACAAGAACACATCGCAAAGTAATCTTTAAAGCCTGCCCTGAACTTGTGGGGCAACTTGTGAATGTCAAGATTCTGAATGCAGGCGTTTCTGCAATGGAAGGCGTATTGGCGGATTAAATCTGATTTTTTATTTTGCAATGCAAATTTGTGTTCATAAATAGTATCCTTTTTTTAAGTTAAAATATAACTAGAAGCTCACGCCAAATTGCGCACCCAAAACCAATGCGTCAGGATACTCTCCGCCGGAAACATTTATTATGTATTGAATGTCCGGCTGAATGAAAATAAATCTGTTAATTTGGAACTTGTAGGTAAGTTCAAGCATAAGCTCGTAAGAACCTCTTTGGTTTGTAGTGAGCTTGTCAGAGTATTTCCCATAAGCTACGCCAAACGCCAAAGAGTCGTCGGGCCTAGATAAAAACGGAGCATTAAATACAAGACCTCCGTTCACGAAAAGAGGCATTTTTGCAAGTTCTTCATAAGGGTCGTAAATTACAGTTCCCCAGAGGATTAGCCCACGTAAATCTCTGTAAGAATTTTTAGGGTGCGAACGCCTAATTGTAGAAGCTTTAGACCTGTCGGGAAGCCCCAAATTCCAAATCATATAATCTGCCTGTAAATAATAAGACGAGTTAAAATAAGAATGCTCATTGGGATTGTCTAAATGAGGCACAGTATACCAATCTAGAACTGCGCCAAGTGAAATATTACCGGGATTTTTTCCGCTTGTGTCATGATTAATATCCCAACCAATTTCAAAGTTTGCATTAACGCCAATGGACTCTGTAAAAGACCAAGCCAAGCCATGCTTTGAAGGATCGTCTTGCTTGTCGCTGTTTATCTGATAGACGCCCGCTCTAAAGTAGTAACCCTCTTTTGCATAAATTTCTGTGAAAGCGCCCCATGTTCCGCCTGGCGCAGAAGAAAACTTACTTTGCAAGAAAACGCCCTTGGGATTTCCATCAATAGCGTTATTCATATAAAGCCAATAGATAGGCTTTGTAAGAAAATTATCGCCTGCGTCTATTCTGCCAAATTTGAACAAAAAGTGCAGACTTTCATCATTAAAATCGCTTGCATAAGCTAAAGAAAAATTGTGGAGCATCCAATCTTGCGAGCCATAATTTTGCTGAACGCCAAATTCGTCTTTCACTCTGTTTTTTGATAATGTATCTCCAAATCTGTAAGTCCAAGAATTCTCAAAAGTCCAGCCCTTTAATGCGCCAAGCCCTGTAAGTTTTTCCAATTCTACGGCAAAGCCTAAGTTAAAAGAATTTGCGCTGGCTATGCCTCTGCTTGCGCCCCCAACAGGATTGCCTGCAAAAGTGCCCGTATAAGAAAGGTCCATAATAAAACCATTAGCTTCTAATGCAGAGCGTGCCCCGCCCCAATTTGCAGTTAGATGAGGTCCATAAAACCACTCATCAAAACTCATCTGCCAAAGAGATTTAGAGGCGTCGATTTTGTCGTAATATTCTGCCGACATAGAACGTGGCGCCTTTGTACGGGCATCATATCTGTCGTCAACAAACATTTCTTTTTTTTCTGCAAAAGCAGTAGCAGAAATAAAAAATATTAAAAGTGAAAATCTAAATTTAGTAAAATTCATCTGTAGTAAAATACAAAAAAATCCTATGCAAAATTAAAAATAAATACAAGTTTTAAGAAAATAAAAAACACGCAAAAAATAAGATTCTTGCGTGTATTAAATTTAAAAATGTTCTATAATTTTCTTTTACTTCTTGCGGCGATAAATTGCAAAAGACAATGCCAAAGCACCAACAATTGCAGCATAAGTAGAAGGCTCAGGAATAATATTTACGCCCAAGTAAAACTTATTGCCTTCAACATAATACTGGTCAAAAATGGCGGTGTTTCCGTCTGTTACATTGATTTTTGTCCAATCTATAACATAGCCGCCGCCCCAGTCTTTACCTTGGCTGATATCTTGCGTAGAAGATATTAAGCAGAAATAATAATAACCTTCTTCAAGACCTGTAACATTTGTTAAATCAACATTAAAGTCTCCCAAAATGCCTTTAAAATATGTAGCCTGAAGAATAGCTTTATCGCTGCCAGAATTTTTTGTATCACTAGCATTTGATGCACCTAACAAAAAATTAAGTTCACCAGATTCACTGACAAAGAATTGATAATTAGCTACAAAAGCACCCTTATCTGCAGCAACAAAATTATTAGACTCATCAAAGCCGCCAAAAGTTAGGCTTGAAGTACTATCACTAGCCTTGGCGTTATGATTTTGGCTTCCAATATAAACGTCATTGTTTCCTGTATTTTTGATTACAGAACCTGCCCCGTAAACTACTACCTTATTTGATGAACTTGCTGTATTATTTACGTTCATTTTTGTAAAGTTAAATACACCGCCGCCTGTAACTTGAAGTAAAGCAGATGCACCGCCTGTTGCTGCTATTTCAGTA
The DNA here is from genome assembly GCA_031547315.1 of Opitutales bacterium. Lineage (GTDB taxonomy): Bacteria > Verrucomicrobiota > Verrucomicrobiia > Opitutales > Intestinicryptomonadaceae > Intestinicryptomonas. Next base: position 9,040 of record JAVBSE010000028.1, on the reverse strand, counting down.
CCTTGACCTTTTTGAGTAAGAGTAGAACCTATAACATAAACGCTAGATTTGGAAGCCAAACCAGAGCCCTTAATGTTAACTTTACCGCTTATTACAGCTTCTGCTGTATCTGTAAGCCTAACAGTTGACATTGAATTAGCGCCTGTTTGCTCTAAAGACAAATCACCTACTGTGCTTAAATAAGAATTTTTTACATCAACAAGAGCCGCAGCATACGCAGCACTAGGATTTATTTGCAAGAAGCTTCCTACTGTCATTTTAGCGCCATCTAATGCAATTGTCATTCTGCCAGCATTGTCATACGCAGTGCCTGCTTCATTTACTTGAATAGATGCGCTGCCTGCAAATGCCAAAAGAGAACTGTAAGACTTAACGCCTTCAAGTTCTGTCACAGTACCGTTAACATGTAGAAATGCTCCATCAGAAACTTTAGAACCACGCATTTCACTTAACTTAGTAATGTTAAGCGTAGAGTCAGTAACTGTCATATTGCTATAGCCGCCATTACCCCAAGCTAAATCGGCAAATGTAAGAGTTGAGCCGCCCAAAACATTTATATTCAAACGCGTATTATACCAAATATCGCTTTTGCCTGTAAAATTCACATTTGTTGTAGCGCCTGAAATATTGAATATTGAAGATGGGTCTGAAGCTCCAACCCCATTGTACTCTATTTTGGCAAGAGTAACGCTTTCATTTAGGTCGACAGTCACACCCTTAGCAAAAGCAACAGTATCAGTTGCCAGTGCAGGCGGTGTGCCTTTATCCCAAATGCCGGGTGTTGTCCAATCGCCACTGCTTGTTGCTGTGTATTTATCAGCATAAACGCTTGCAGATATAAGCGCCGCAATAGAAAAAATAATTGCTGAATTTCGTATATTTTTCATAGGAATAATATTGTTAAATTTTGTAGTGGGAAGAATGCTGTTCCAATCTGTATGAAAAGTCAAGGTATTTTCTACATTATAGTTGAAACTAATATACAAAAAAAGCCCACGCTAGGAGCGTACCAACGTACGTTACTAGTGTGGGCTTTTTGCAGTAACGGAGCATCAAGCCCCAATATTTCACTATTTTCCCAAAAAACGTAAAATTTATTAAACGCATCAAATTGTGCTTAAAGCTAGGCACAAGAAAAGGCGCAGATGGGAGTGTAGTTACCTACATGACCATTTGCGCCTTTTTCGCAGTAACACCGCTTTAAACCAATTTCATGCGTTTAAGCTTCGATTGGGTTTTCAGACACAACTTCAAATGTGAAGTCTGCCTTAACCGCCTTGTGAAGCTTAATTTCTGCAGTGTGCTTACCAAGCTCTTTAACAGCGTGCAAGTGAACTTGCTTCTTAGAAAGCTCTACGCCTTCTGCTGCCAAACGTTCGATAAGGTCAGATGCAGTAACAGAACCAAACATCTTGCCGCCTTCGCCAGTTTTCACTGCGAATGCAATTGTAATGCCTGCTAATTTTTCTGCCAATTTTTCTGCCTCTGAACGCTCATTAGCTTCGCGAACTTCACGAGCCTTAAGCAATGCTTCAATCTGCTTTTTATTTGCACGGTTTACAGGCATTGCCAATTTTTGTGGGAACAAAAAGTTCCTAGCATAGCCCGCCTTAACTGTAAGCTGTTCGCCTTCGCCGCCGAGATTTTCGACCTGCTTCAACAATAATACTTCTGTGTTTGCCATATTATAATTTCCTTATTATTTAAATACTTTTTATTTTAAAACGGAACGTCATCGTCCTCTAAATCTTCAACTCTTTCTGCTGTTGCAGGCCTTGTAGAAGGGCTTGTGCGCTTATATGATGCGCCGCCCGAACTTGCGCCTGCACCATCGTCTGAACTGTTATCGCGATTGCCGCCAACAAACTCGAAACGTTCAAGAACCACAACAATTTTTGTGCGTGTCTTGTTTGTTTCTTTGTCTTCCCAAGAATCTTGGCGTAGGCGACCTTCAACCAAAATTGGCTTACCTTTAGAAAAATATTTGGAAATATTTTCTGCAGTGCGTCCAAAACAGTCTATGTCGATGTAGCAAATTTCGTCACGAAGATTGCCGTCTTGCCCTGTAAAAGAACGATTGACAGCAATAGAGAAACGACAAATTGCCATTCCGCTTTGGCTCTGACGCAATTCAGGATCTCTTGTTAGATTTCCCATCAAAATAACCTTATTGTATGATGCCATAAATCAACCTTTCTTTTTACTTAAGAGGCAACTAAGCTGCCTGTATCATTAAACGATTTACTGTTCTGTCGCGAACAAGCTTTTCCTTAAGGGCAGCAGGCAATGTAGCAGGAGCTGTAATGTCCATGCTTACAAATACGCCGCTTACAAACTTGCGGTCTGGTGTGCGAACAAACTCTTTAACGCCGAGGTTTTCGACTGCGTCAACTTTGCCTTCCAAAGATGCCACAAGCGAAGTCAATTTTTCAATGAGTGTTTCGACTGGCTTATCATAGCCTCTTGTGTCTAGTACAAACGTTGCTTTGTATTTTCTGTTATTCATATTTTTTTTGATTAAATGTTTTCTGTTGTGTCTGGACTTTTTTTGTCTTCTTTTTTTGTTCTGTTAAATTTATTCTGAGCCTCCACAATCCCCTTAGAAACTGTGAGCTCAAATGCCGCTTTTACTTCAGGAAAAAGTGCATCAAGCGCAGATAATTCTTCGCCAGCAAATTTCCCCAAAACGTAGTCTGCCAAATCCATAGTCTTAAATGGCTTTGCGCCCAAGCCTATGCGAAAACGCACAAATGAGTTTCCGCAAACGTTCATGATGTTTTCAATCCCGTTATGCCCCCCTGACGAACCGCCTACAGAAAGTTTTAGCTTTCCGCTATCGATAGCAATCTCATCATAAAAGACAAGGCAATCTGCAATTGAAGCTTTGCAAAACCTAAGCACATTGCCCAAATTTATGCCGCTTTCATTCATAAAACCTTCCATAGCCGCAAATATCACAGGCTTGCCCAAAACGTTTGCCTGGGCCAAGTAAGCTGCGCAATATTTGTTTTTGACAAAACTTGCCCCATACGACTTTCCAAGACGAGCCACAAAATCCATCCCGACATTGTGCCTTGTCCCATCGTACTTAGAGCCCATATTGCCCAAACCTATAGCGATTTTTACAGACATATTAAAATTTAAAAGAACAATAAATTACGCCAAAAGCCCGGCGCAATGATTAAAATTACTTAGCCTCTGGCTTAGCAGCTGCTGCTGCCGCTTCAGCATTTTCAGAAGAAACTTCAGCAGCAGGCAGTGCACAAGACACAACAAACTTAGCTTTGTTTGCTTCATTAATTTCAACGCCTTCCGGAAGAACCAAATCAGCAACGCTGATAGCCTTGCCAACCTGAAGGTTTGTAACGTCAACAGTGATGAATTCCGGCAAGTCTCTAGGACGGCAACGTACGTGTACTTCGTGAGTAAGAACGTCAAGGATACCCCCGCCATTTTTAACGCCGTCTGCTTCACCTGTGAAGTGCAATGGAATAATTGCGCTCATTGGTTTGCCACGAACAACTTCTTTAAAGTCGATATGTAAAACTTTGTCACTTAATGGGTGGCGCACCACTTCTTTAATGACAGCGAACTGACTTTCTGCTCCGTCTTCATAATGAATTTCCAATAGAGCTGCTTTGCCAATAACTTGCTTTGCGACTATCGAGAACTCTTTATCATCGACAAGAAGATTCTTGCAACCGCTTTCGCCGTAAATAACTGCAGGCACTTTACCGCTTCTGCGATAACGGCCGGTATTACCGCGTCCGAGCAAGTCTCTATTTGCTACTTTAAGATTTATTTGTTTCATTTATATTCTCTTATTTATTTATACTGTTGAAAAAATTAAGGCATTAAAAATATTTCGACACCTCAATCTTGTAAAAGGAGAAAATTTACCTTGGCCCCAAAAAATTGCAATATCATTTTTTCAGATTTTTTCATTTTTTCCTTTCAATCTGCCAAAAAAGGCCAAAACTAAAAAATAATGAAAAAATACAAACACATCATTTGGGACTGGAACGGAACTATTGTTAACGATGTTTCTTTGAGCGTCTCAATCTTAAACTCTTTGCTTGAACTGCGTAGTTTGCCGCAAATAACGCTTCAAAGCTACAAAGAAACCTTTTCCTTCCCTGTTCCAAAATTTTATGAAGCCCTTGGCTTTAGCCCCTCAAAAGAAGAATTCGACGAGCTGGGCAAGCTCTTCATAAGCCAATACAACGCCAAGCGTTTTGACTGCCCTTTAAACGATGGCGTTTGGCAAATCATAAATGGGCTTACGCTCTTTAATGTAAAGCAAAGCATACTTTCTGCCTATCATAAAGACTATCTTCAAGAAGCTGCCGAAAAATTTAAAGTGGCAAGGTTTATGAGCCACATTGAAGGCTTAGACAATATTAATGCCGAAAGCAAAATTGAACTTGGCAAAAAACTGATTGAAAAAATAGCTCTGCCAACAGACCAAGTTCTATTAGTTGGCGACACAGATCACGACTACGCTGTAGCAAAAGAAATTGGTACAGACTGTATGCTTGTTGCAAAAGGACATCAGTCTAAAGTAAGGCTTAATCAAACCGGCGCAAAAGTATTTAACGATTTTTACGAAATTATAGACTATTTCACAAAGGGCTAGAGCCTTTTCTAATCAAATGGCGACAAGTTTGGACAAGGCAATTCTGCATTGCGATTTAAATTCGTTTTTCGCATCTGTGGAACTTTTAGATTTTCCGGACTTGTGCGATAAACCTGTTGCTGTTGCAGGAGATCCCCAAAAGCGGCATGGCATTATACTTGCAAAAAACGAAGCTGCAAAACGCTTTGGCGTAAAAACTGCGGAAACTATCCAAGAAGCAAAACGCAAGTGTCCCAAGCTAATTTTGCTGCCCCCACATCACGAAAAGTACGCATATTTTTCAGAACAAGTTAATTTAATTTATCTGCGCTTTACAAACAGAATTGAGCGTTTTGGAATAGATGAATCTTGGCTTGATGTCACAAAAAGCCCCAAAGAATTTGGCAGCCCCACAGACATTGCAAATAAAATCAGAGAAACTGTTAAAACTGAATTGGGCTTAACAATTTCTGTTGGCGTTTCTTTCAACAAAGTTTTTGCAAAGCTTGGCAGCGACCTAAAAAAGCCTGACGCAGTAAGCGTGATAAGCAGAGAAAATTTTAAAGACTTAGTCTGGAAACTGCCCATAAACGATATGCTTTTTGTAGGCAGAAAAACTGCCGAAGAACTCAAAAAAATGGGCATAGAAACCATAGGCGAGCTTGCAAACTATAAAGCAGAAAAACTGCAAAGAAAGTTTGGCATATTTGGCACGCAAATTCACGAAAATGCAAACGGAATTGCAGACGACAACGTGGCATTTTGGGGCGAAGAAACAGAAGCAAAATCTCTTGGAAATTCAACAACTTTTGAAAGAGACCTGCTTGGCGAAGAAGACATCAGCGCAGGTTTAAACCAGCTTGCAGACAAAGTTTGCGACAGGCTTAAAGAAGAAAATCTTTACGCAAGCACAGTGCAAATCACAATAAAAACTGCAGACTTTAAAAGCATACAGCGCCAAGCTGCGCTTTCTAACCCAACAAACTCTAGGCGTGTTATTTTGGAAGAGGCAATCAAACTTGCAAAACAAGCAAACGCATACTCTTACCCTGTAAGGCTTTTGGGAATTTCTTGCTCAAAGCTTTCAGACAAATCTAATGTGCAACTAGATTTTTTTGCCACTCCTAAAAATGAAAAATCTGAAAAAATAGAAGACGCACTTTTAGAGCTTCGCAAAAAATTTGGAAGCAAATCCATAAGTCCGGCTTCCAGCCTATTTAAGAAAAAATCTACTTAGACCACTTAAGCATAAGCTCTATTGAAGCCCTAGCCTTGTCTGCCAAAGTTTTTTCCACTTCTATTTTTGGAGAAAGTGTTTGCAAAGTTTCCAGCAATTTAGGAAGCGTATTTTTATTCATATACCTGCACTCTAAACAAGCGGCGTCGGCAAGGGGAGCCGCAATAAAAGTTTTGTTTGGAATTTCTTTACGCAAGCGATGTATCATCTGAACTACTGTTGCAACAATAATAGTGTCTGACGGATTTTCCTTTATCCAAGAAATCATTTTTTCTGTGCTGCACACGCAGTCAGCCAAGTCGCGCACAGGCTTGGGGCACTCTGGGTGCGCTACAAGAGGCGCATTAAAATCGGCCAAAACTTTTTTAAGAGAAGCTGTGTCGTATGAAGAGTGCGCATAGCAAGCGCCATCCCAAAGTATCATTTTTCTGCCGGTTTGTTCTTCTACCCAAGCGCCCAAATATTTATCAGGCGCAAAAATTATTTCTTTATCTTTTGGAATTTTATTTACAATTTTTACAGCATTGCCGCTTGTGCAAATAACATCGCTTAAAGCTTTAACTGCACCGCTGCAATTTATGTAAGAGACAACAAATACATTAGGGTGCTTAGCTTTAAATGCAGCCAAATCTTTGGCATTGCAAGATTCTGAAAGCGTGCAGCCTGCGCTGGTATCCGGCAATAAAACAGTTTTTGTGGGATTCAAAATTTTTGCAGTTTCCGCCATAAAATCTACACCGCAAAAAACTATTACGTCTGCATTTGTTTCTTTGGCGCAATAAGAAAGCCCAAGAGAATCTCCTACATAATCTGCTACTTCTTGAATTTCACGCTCTACATAGTTGTGCGCTAAAATCACTGCATTGCGTTCTTTTTTAAGGCGCAATATTTCTTTTTGTGTTTCAGAAAAATCTTTTTTTGCTTCGTTTTGGAGTGGCTCAAAAATTATCGCTTTCATAATAGGCAAGGAAATTGACAAAATTACTTATTCTGGTCAATCTTTGACTTTTAAATTATGAAAGGCAGACTTACAGCCAAAATTGCACTCTTTTCGGGAATGGATAATTTTCTCACCTATATTATCCCAGAAAATTTGCGTGGGCAGATAGAAAAAGGCTCTATGGTTTCTGTGCCGCTTCGCAATATTTTAAGAGACGGAATTGTTGTAGATATTTGCCCTGAAGAAAAAACTGAGTATAAGCTAAAGCCCCTTTCGCACCTGGTGCAGCCTCAAAAAGTTTTGACTCCTGACCTTATTGATTTGGCTTTTTGGATGCGTGATTATTACTGCGCAAGTTTGCAAAGTATTTTTGAAACTATGATACCCGCAATTGTCAGAAGCGGAAAAGCTGAAATGCTTGCAAAAGAAATTTTGCTCAAAAAAAATCTGACAGAAGAAGAATTTACCAAGCTTGAAAAAAAAGCCCCCCAACAGGCAAAAGTCTATAGCACTATGCTTAGCTATGGAGATGAGGGCGTGTTAAAATCGGCACTAATAAAAGAAAGCGGAGCTACAGACGCAGCAGTTGCAGCGCTTATAAAAAAAGAAATACTCACAGAAAAAGAGCGCGTAATTATGCGCACAGCCTATGAAGACAAACTCTCCGAGGCCGAACGTGTCAGCTCGCAGGCCCATATTTTAAATGCAGAGCAAGAAGCCGCATTTAAAAAAATCACAGAAGAATTAGATGCAAAAAAATTTGCAGCACATCTGCTTTATGGAGTAACAGGCTCTGGCAAAACAGAAGTTTACATGCACGCAATGAAGCGTGTTGTAGAAACAGGCGGCTCTTGCATTTATTTGGTTCCAGAAATTTCTTTGACTCCGCAAACTGTGGGACGTTTGCGTTCAAGGCTTGGCAATTTGGGCACAGAACTTGTTGTGTGGCACTCGGGGCTTTCTGAAGGGCAAAGGCTAGATGCGTGGCGCTCGCTTGCATCAGGTAAGGCCAGAATTGTTGTGGGCGCACGCTCCTGTGTATTTGCACCAATAGAAAATCCTTCGCTGATTATTGTGGATGAAGAGCACGATGGTGCATACAAGCAAGACAAAAGCCCACGCTACAATGGCAGAGACATTGCCGTTTACAGGGCAAAGCTTGCAAATTCGCTCTGCATTTTAGGAAGTGCAACTCCGTCTTTAGAGACGCTTTATAATGTGCAAAAAAAGAAGTATTCTTGCAGTAAAATTTTATCCAGAACAGACAATGCTGCGCTGCCAAAAATTCTTATCGTAAATATGAATTACGAAAAATCAGGCGCAATACTTTCTAATTTGCTTGTCAACAAGCTTCTGGAAAAAATGGATAAGGGCGAACAATCAATGCTCTTTCTAAACAGGCGTGGATACTCAAAAGTTTTTGAATGCTCAGACTGCGGAGAAGTTATACAATGTCCACACTGCGCCATGACAATGACACTCCACAAAGCACAAAATGTCATACGCTGCCACATCTGCGGCTTTGAGCAGCGCACGCCGGATCGCTGCCCATCTTGCAGTTCTTTAAATGTAAAATGGTACTCATTTGGCACGCAAAAATTAGAAGAAATTGTGCAGAAAATTTTGCCAAGTGCACGCATAGGCAGAATGGACGCCGACACCATGCGCCATAAAGACGACTATCGCCGCACCCTAGCCCACTTTAAAGGCGGCAATCTGGACATTCTAATTGGCACGCAGATGATAGCTAAAGGCTTAGACTTTCCAAGAGTTACACTTGTTGGCGTTGTCAACGCAGACATAAGCTTGCATATGCCTGACTTCAGAGCCGCAGAGCGCACCTATCAGCTTATAGTGCAAGTTGCAGGGCGTGCAGGGCGTGGCGAAACAAAGGGCGACGTTGTCATCCAAACAAGAAACCCAGAAGCTGCCCCAATTCAGTACGCAAAAAATGCAGACATGGAAGCCTTCTTAGAAGAAGAACTTGCAAACAGAATTGAATATAACTACCCACCCTCAAGCAAACTTATAAGACACATTTTTAAAAGCCGCAGCCTGCAAAAATTGGAATATTATACAGAGCAGTGGGCAAAACTTGCAGAGGCCAAGCTTGGCAAATTTTGCCAGATAAAAGGCCCTGCCCCTGCGCCAATAGAAAAAATTGAAGACTTTTACAGATACCAAATTTGGTACTTTTGCACGAACATAAAAAACGTGTCTAAAACTATAAATGCAATGCGAAAAACCT
>JAVBSE010000070.1:0-16052 GCA_031547315.1 Opitutales bacterium | reverse complement strand
GTCGCGCATGGCCCTGATAACGTCCATTGATTTTTCCACAATGTTGAGCTCTCCAAAACCTGCATAGCCCAATGCGGCAAGCTTGCGAGACATCATAATTTTACGCCCGTCTGCGTCTTTTAAAACATAGCCGCAGTCTTGAAGTGTGCAAACAATTCTGAAAATGCTATTCTTAGAATATTTTGTTGCTGCGCTTATCTGTGATAGCGTTAAACCTTCGCAGTTTTTTGCGAGCAGTTCAAAAACGTCTAAAGCACGCTTCAAATTTGGAATATGGTAGCGTTCGTAAGACTTCTTTGCCGTTTTTTTTGCTTTTACTGTTGCCATTTTTTATCTTTTGAAAATCTGTTTATATAATAAACATATAGTTTTGTTTTTAAATCATAATCTGGTCAAGATTTTTTTCCAGATATTTAATATCTAAAACAGAATTGAAAATAATTTGTACAAAAAAGCTGCTAAAATCTTAAAATTTCAGCAGCCTTTAAAATTTAAAGTTTTCTTATTTGATTAGGAATGTTACAGAGTCGATATGCCAACCTGCTGAATTTCCCTGTTCTTTAAAGAGTATTTTAACTGTGTCGCCGCCCTTTAAGTTTGGAACAGTAAGTGTATTTTTTGTCCACTTTGTGCGTTCGCCCTCAAAACGTTTTATAGCCTTTTGCTTGCCGTTTACAATAATTATTGCGTCTGCAACATTTGTATCGTTTCTTGGCCAAGCTTCAAAAGACAGCGTTGCAGATGTTGTTTTAACTGTAAGCGGAATTTGCACAGTTTGCCAAACTTGGAAAGTTCCGTTGCCGTTTGCGGCAACTTCAATTTGCTGACCTGTAGAATTTCCTGTAGAATCATTTTTTGGAGACCCATGGGAGCCTGCACGCCAAATTTCAAAGCGAGTATCAGAAGTGTCCCATCCCGGAACGTCGTCCTTTTCAACCATATTGTGGTCTTCAGAAACTTCAGGAAAGTCGAAGCCGCCATTAACAATTAGGTCTTTAGGATTTTGCGACATATAAGGCGTTAAATCTTTAACTTCTTTTACTGCCCTGCCAAACTTTAAAGGTTTTACAGGAAGGGGTGCGGCTACTTTAAGAGTTTCTGCTGCTTTTGCTGCATCGTTAATTACAACTCTGAAGCCAACATTGTAAACTTTTTGCCAGTCAGGATAGTTGCGGCGCACAGTTACCCTTGCCCACTTAGAACGGTCTCTCCAACTGCCGCCACGAACAACTTTGAAACCTTCTACCTTTTCGCCTCCCAGAGTTTTTGTGTAGTCATCAAGTGTCCATTCTGCAACGTTGCCATTCATATCGTACAAGTTGAAAGGATTTGGCGCAAAAGTGCCGCCTGTAACTGCGATTAGTTCTCCATCGTCAAAGTCTAAATCGGCAGGCACAAATGCTTGTGCCGGTTCAGGATTTCTTCTTGGCTGAGGGTCTATGCCTTCAACTGCAAATTTCTTTGTAGTTACATCTGCCAAATTGTCGTAAGCAGAAAAGTCTGTGCCCACATTGCCAAACCAAAAATCTTTGTCAGAGCCGCCTCTGGCAGCCCATTCCCACTGCTTTTCTGTTGGAAGGCTTACTTGCAAGCCGTACTTTTTGCTCATCCAATCGCAAAATTCTTTAGCTTCTTTCCAAGATACACGCACAACCGGCTGCTCAGGAGTATTTGAAGGATAGCCTCTGTTTACGTGGTCTTTCCAATGCCTGTCTTGATAGCCGGAGTCGTGCTTTTTGTCGAACTGCGCATACTGCGCATTTGTAGTTTCAAACTGAGCCATATAGAAAGGTTCTGAAACTTTAGCCACTTGCGCAGGGCCTTCATCATAGAAAAACTCGTTAGTGCCCATCACAAAAGATCCGGCAGGAACAAGCGTAAAGCGCATAGATTTGCCTTCGCCCATCTCCCTCACAATTTCTTTAGGAAGTTTTGTGTTTGCAATTTTCTTTGCTGCATCCTTTGCATCAAATGGGAAATCTTTGAGTTCCGGAACTATTGTCTTGTGCTCTTTTGCAGGCTTTGGTGCAACAAATTTTTGAGCTTCCGGAAACCAAGTAATTTCATCTGGGTCGTCAAAGCGATTTGCATATAAAGCAAGGAACTTTTTGCGCTCAACATCGCCATTATGCGGAATTGTTTTACTTACTTCTTTCCAACTGCCAAGGTAAGGCACATTTAGGTCTATCCAAGTATAGAAAACTCTCCAAGCTTCGTCATCAAGTTCTACGCCATGATGGCCCTTCTTAAGCATTTGAACAAGCTCCGATGTATTTGCAGTAAACTCTGCAGGAGAAAGCAAATTCTGATTACTTTCAGGGCCTGAACGCCTTACAAAAGGATGAAGCGCCATATACGCATTAGAAAATCTGCGCCAAGCGTTATGCTCTGTTTTCTTTAGCATAGGTCTGTCAGGGTCTGAACCATCATGGCAGCCCACGCAGAATTTGTCTATAGTAGGCTGGACATCTCTGTCAAAAGAGAATCCACGCACAGGAGCTCTGTACTCTTTAATAGTCTGCGGAGCTTTTCTTGCCGCCAATGCTGCCGCAGAAACAGGTGTCATACCCTGACCTTCATGACAGCCTACGCAGCTTTGAGTTTCGCCGGGCATAACTGTAAACCAACTGCGCATAAGGGCAAGCGCCTTGCCATCTTTATCTAGAGGCTGAATTGCAATTGGCCTGTTTGCAGGAACTTTGAACATTGCAGAGCCGTCTGCTTCAACATCCACAGTGCCATGAATGCGCTTAACGTCCCAAGAACCTTCTTGGCCTATAACCTCGTGAGAGCCCATATTGCGGTAGGCATAAACGTATTCAAAAACACGCAGCGCTTTGATTTCTCCCTTAGGAATTCCTGCCAAACCAGGGCCCTGATAAATGTCATTTAAAAAGATGTTGCCTGTGTCTAACTTAGGATTTGCCTTAAGCTTTGGACTTACAGTATCGGGAATTATTGCAGGCTTTTTGCGAGCAACCATAGGCATAGGTTCAAGCAGCTTTGCCCTATCTTTCTTTTGCAATAAAACCATGTTGTCATGCTTGTCTATTAAATACAAAGCAAAGTCGTAATAAGGGGTTTTTACTGCCGCAACAACTAGGTCTTCTGTGATAGGATAAGGGTGCAGTATCTGCGGAAACTTTCCGTCAACTAACTGGTCTTTGGTTTCTGCAATATATTCACGCCCATAGCTGGGGAATTTGTGAATTCTGCCCTGATCTTCAAGAGTGCCTTTGGCAACGTCAAACAAATGCAGCTCGCCCGAACGTGAAATACCATGGTGACCTGTAATAATAGACATAAACTTTGTTGGGTCGTTAGGTATAGGGCGTGTGTAAAATATAGAGTTTGGCCAATAGCTGGTTGAACCATAATACGCAGACTGCGAAGTTCCGTCAGGATTCATACGCATTAATATGCGTGAAAAATAGTGAGAGTTATCTGTATATTCCCATCTTGTGTACATCACACGCCCATCATTCATAACAGTGGGCATCCAGTCGGCATCTTGTTCAAATGTTAGCTGGCGTATAGACTTATCTACAGCCTCAGGGCTGCCTGCCTTAGGGTCCATAATATATAAATTTGCAACATAGTCGGCGCCGCCAACGCAAGGCACGCCCACCCAGCAAGCTGTGTAACAGAATATGATTTTTCCGTTTGGCAAGTAAACGCCATCATAAGCATCAACACTCTCATGAATTCCGGGAGTCAGCATTTTAAGATCAGAGCCGTCTGCATTTATTTCATAAAGCTGCCATCTGTTTTTTGCGTCTAAAGAGGAAAACATTATCTTCTTGGCGTCCCAATCTATCTCCATATCAGTAACAGCAGGAGCATCTGCAGATGAGAACAAAAGCTTTGCAGAGTCGGGGTCTGCCAAATTCATAGACCAAATTTCATCACCCCACCTTTCACGCTCGCGCAAAACTGAATTGCCCTGCCAGTTTGCAGGGAAACCATCGTGAGGAGTTCCATTTTTACGTGCAACGTATATCCAATTAGGATACGCTTTTAGGGCAGGATTTGCAAGCAATGCCTCTCTTGCAAATTTTTTATAATCATTCAATTTGCCGCCACCCGAATTGTCGCCGGCTTCCAAAGCCTTCATAATTGCAGGCATATCGGCAACAAACTTCTTTAGTTCTTGCGCATATTTTGCAGGGTAGCCCTTCTTTTTGCTTAGGTCTGCAATTGCTGCGCTTAGGTTGTCTATATTGTACTCAAGATTTCTTTCCACTTCCATAGTGGAAACTATTTTTGAGTATAAATTTATCCACTCCGGCGATGTGGCCACAAGCTTGTCGGCCTCCATTTTCTGATACTGCTTTTCAAACTTGCCCGCAGAAAATGTTGAACGCTCTATCGCATTTTTTGTGCCCCTGCTTAAGAGATTATAAAAGTCATTGTTTCCCCAAATATCATACTCTTCATTTCTAGGAAACCAATAGTTACGGATGATATCCATGTATCTGCCATAGTCTTTGCAGGCAAAGCCTTTTAAGAGAATTGCAGTGTCTGCATAAGGCCTAAAGTAAGACTCGTGCCTAAAGTTGCGATTGTACTCCAAAACATTCATTGCAAGAGTATTTTTACCCTGCTTCAAATTTAACGCCAAAATCTGAGGGTCTCTTGTCATTTTGCCCTGATCCCAATCAGGAATCTTTCTGCCATCATAGAGAACTTCTGTACTGCCGCCCTTTATATTTTCAGCTATTTTTTCGCAATTTAAAAGGATTTCAGAATTTTCAGGATAACGCACTGTGATTGCCACATTTTGCGCCTTAGGGCTTTCTATATCTAATATAAAAGACTGATTGCCGTTTTCTTGCTTGCCCTGCCTAAAGCTGCCAAACTTTAGACCCGCCTTTTTGATTTCAGCCTGCTCTTTTGCAAGCCAACTCTGATACTTTGGCTGAGCTGCCAAGACTGTTGCAGCAAAGCTTTCTTGCTTTTGATATATAGCTTCTGCTGCTTTCTTTGCCTCGTCATAATTTGCGATAGGCGCAGCATAGACAAACGCAAATAAAGAAGCGCAAAGCACTCCAAGTTTTAGTATTTTCCTCATCATAAATTCGTCTTTTTTTGTGTTTTAAATTCGTTTACAATCCCATTTAATTGGCAAGTCTTTCAGAAGCATTTTTTAGTTTTATCACTAGCTAAAAATACATTCAAGAAATTTCTTGCGTTTTGTATCTCAAACATTGTTTTAAAAGTCAATATTTTTTTGACTTTCACAGAAAAGAGCCAAATCTTGTCAAAAAGCGTTTGCAAAATCTGTATATTTAATAAAACTGCCAAATAATCCGAATTTTAAAATATGAATTTATCGCAAGAACAAATTAACGCAGTAAAACAAGAATTAGAAAATGGCGCAAAACTTTCTGATATCCAAAAATTGCTCTCAGAAAAGTTTTCAATCAACCTTAGTTACATGGACGTTCGCTTTCTTATAGACGACCTAAACCTTGAACTAAAAGAAAAACAAACAAACCAAGAAACTAAAGAAGATAAAAAAGAAACTCCGCAAGCCCCACAAGAACAAAGAGGCGTAGAAGTTGAACTAGACCCTGTTCAACGCCCCGGCGCAGCAGCAGGCGGCAACGTTACATTCACAGACGGCACAAAAGCAAAATGGGAATTAGATATGGAAGGCAGACTGCGCCTAGGCGGCACAGCCCCGGATTATCGCCCATCTCAAGAAGATGTTGCCGACTTCCAAAACAAACTGCGTGAACTAATCGGCGGCTAAAAATTTTAGGCATTTTTAAGATTAAAAAAAAGAGGGCGAATTTTCGCCCTTTTTTTATTTGTGATTAGTTTTCACAATTACTAAAAACAAGTTTTATATTATATATATTTAAAAATATTTACACTTGTAAAAAATTAAATTTTTTTTACCCTATATCAATAATACACGAGAGAATATGAGAAAACGTTTTACCCCTAATGGCTTATATATAGAAAATCCATCTGAAATCAGGTTTGTATATAAAATTTTAGTTCTATCATTACTTGCCATCATCGCTCTTACGCTGTTTTTGTACATTATTGCAATTTCGGATAATCGATTTTCTCCATTCAAAAATTTAACACCCGAAATGACTGAAAATATCATATACCTCTCTTATATATTTCTTTATATATTTGGCATTATTTGTTTTTTGATTTGGACGTACAAAACAGCAAAAAACAAATTCTACCTTGCTCATTCAAACGTTTCAACTTTGTCATACATTGGCCCCAAAATGTCTGTAGTATATTATTTTATTCCTTTATTTTGCCTTTTTAAGCCGTATCGTGCTTTAGTACAAGTCTGGGAATCTGCAAATTTAAGTAAAAACAGTAAAAGTAGAATTTCGCCAAAATTAATTTTAGTAGCATGGATTTCGCACTTATGTTTGATGTTCTACGATAATTATTTGGGAAGTAGTGACCTTTCAAATACAGGATTGTGCATTTATCTATCTGCCTATGTTTCAATTAACTTACTAATAGTTTACATAATTATGAATCTTTCAAAAGATCAAATTAGAGCTATCGCACAGAAAAAAAATATTGATCTTTAAAAATTAAAATTTTTGTTCGCCATGCTTCTTTTGTTTTTATGTAAACCTATAACTTTTCAAAGTTATCTATTTCGTTATCTATTTCGTTTTTTGAAACGCTGTCAAATGGGGTGATATGCGAGGACAGCAAAAAAGCCCTTCGCAGTGAGTGTAGTAAACCTACATGACCTGTGGAGGGCTTTTTAATCCCAGAGCAGATTGCCCCATTTGACAGCTTTACTGATCGATACTGTCAAAAACTTGTACTTTTACTTTATACTTATTTAGGCAGTCGTCATAGAATTTAAGGTGTATTGGATGTTTGTCATAAACATCCATTGCTGCTTTGTCTTTAAATTTCACAACAGTTGCAACTGCGAAAGTATCGTCAACAACAGGGCGCTCGCTTATCATAGGCGTGCCGCAGGTAAAGCTTTCTACGCCCTCAATTGCCGCAAGTTTTTTTACTTCTTCGAGTATAATTTTTTTATGCTCGTCTGCTTTTGCTCTGAAAATAACAACATGAGTAATCATAAGATTTCCTTAATTAGGCATTACTGCTTTAATTCTGTAAGAAGAAGCACGGCCTGTAATTTCTACAGGAGTTCCATTGCGTTCTAATCTTAGATTTTCTATATTGCGTGGTGTAAGTACAAGATTCTCTTGAGTTGCAAAAGTTTTCTTGTCGCCTGCTCTAACTTCTGCGTTGAATAAGACATTCATTGGGTCTGACTCAAGGCTGAGTTTATAGAAAGTATCTCTTGTTGCTGTTATCACAATAGTGCAGACTGCATTTGCTTGACCCGCACTTGCCACAGGTTCTGTGATTTCCGGTTTGCTTTCTGGTTTTCCTGAAAGCGCCCAAACTAAAATTATAATAAGCAAGAGCACTGCAGAAAGCACCGCAGCAACTTTAAGCGTGTTGTTAGACTTTTTAGTTTCTGTGCTTACTAGTGGGCTTGCAGGTCCATGATTAAATTCATCAGACTTAGGTTCGTTATCATACCTAGATGCAGCAGATGGCGGCTGTTCGTCAGAGTCTGCCTTCATTTTTTCTAAGAACTGGCTTTTTGCAGCCTGCGCCTTAGGGCTTGCTTTATCTTTTGCGCCGCCAGACTTCATTACATCATAGCTTGACATTACAGCGTCTTGATCTAGGTCTAAGAATTCTGCATAAAGGCGAAGAAAGCCTCTCCTGTAGATTTCAGGAAGGTTGAAAGAAAAATCGCCCTGTTCCATATCTTCAAGGTAGTCAGTTCTGATTTTTGTAGCATCTGACGCATCTCTTAGGCTAAGATTTTTTGACTTGCGTGCTTCTTGTAAAATTTGTCCCAAATTATTCATTGTAATGACAGTAAAAACGAATCTCTTAAAACTAGCAAACACTTTCTAAAAATTTTTAATTTAAAAAAGCGAAATTTTGAATTTACAGAAAATGAACTTGTCTCCATATTAGAGCGATAATGAAGATTATCGACAAGTACATATTTTTTGAATGGCTAAAAGCATTCTTAGGCGCTCTGGGGCTGACTTTAGGCATACTTATTTTGCATATTATGTACGATAATTTGGGTAATCTTATAGAATATGACGCCACTTTTATACAGATTCTTCTTTTTTATGGGCTCTTTCTACCAAGTTTGGTACCTTTAATTTTGCCAATAAGCTTGCTGATTTCTGTAATTTTTGTGCTGGGCAATCTTCATAAAAATAACGAAATTGTTGCAATGCGTGCCGCAGGCATGAACGCTTTTAGAATAACACGCCCCCTTTGGCTTGTAGGTGTTTTGCTTTCTGCAATGCTCTTTTGGCTTAATGCAGACTTAGTGCCAAGCGCCCTTGAAAGCTCTAACAAATTGTTCAATAATCTTAAGTACCAGCACCAAATTGCAAAGAGCAAAAGCACAGACACTATTATTGGCAACTACTCTTTACTTTGCTTTAACAACAGAAACGACAAGCGAATTTGGTTTATAAATAAATTTAGCGAGGCTTCAAAAAAAGCCTATGGCGTAGAGGTTCATAGGCTAAATTCAAAGGGTCTTGCATCTAGTAAAATTCTTGCGCAAGAAGGCTTTTTTGATGATTTAGAAAATCACTGGGTCTTTATAAAGGGGCAAGAAATTTTCTTTGACGAGCAAACAAACAATGCAATAAAAAACGAAACTTTCCAAAGAAAAGTTTATCCTGAATTTAAAGAAGACCCAACAATCATGCGCCTAAGCATGACCTTGCCAAAAGACCTTTCACTAAAAGAAGCAAAGGCCTTAATTGTGGCTTCTGGCAAAACAGACACAACTGTTCTTTTGCCTTATCAGGTAAAGATAGCAAGCACTTGGGCAAGTTCTTTTGCCTGCTTGATAGTTGTGGCAATTGGCATACCTTTTTCTATTTCTGGGGTGCGTACAAATCCTGTTGTGGGCGTGTCTAAAACTGCGGGGATATTCTTTGCGTATTATCTTTTAGACAGCATATTTACAAGCCTTGGCGGCAGCGGCGCACTGCCTGTGAATGTCGCAGTTTGGATTCCCAATGTGGCTATGTTGTTTTTTGCAATTTTCTTATACAGAAAGGTTATTTAATTATGGAAAAACTAGACGTTTTAATTGTGGGCAGCGGCGGCAGAGAGCACGCTCTTGTAAAGGCTGTAAAAAAATCTCCATACTGCAAAAGGCTTGTATGCGCACCCGGCAATGGGGGCATTGCAAAAGATTGCGAAGTCAAAAATATTTCTGCAGAAGATGTGAATGCGCTTTCTGAATTTGCAAAAAAAGAAAATTTTAATTTTGTGATCATAGGTCCTGAAGTCCCCTTGTCTTTAGGGCTTGCAGACATGCTAAGAGCCTCCGGAATTGCAGTTTACGGACCAAATAAAGATGGCGCAATGCTTGAGGCAAGCAAGGCATTTTGCAAAGATTTTTTACGCAAATACAAAGTGCCCACTGCAGAATATTCTAACTTTAAAAATTTTGCAGACGCCAAAAAATTTATAGAAAACGCTCCTTTTGACGTTGTCATAAAAGCCAGCGGGCTTGCTGCAGGCAAGGGTGTTATTATTCCCAACACAAAGGCAGAGGCAATTGAAGCCGCAAAAGAAATGCTTGAAGGCGGCGTATTTGGCGAAAGCGGAAAAGAAATTGTTGTTGAAGAAAAAATGGAAGGCGAAGAAGCAAGCATCATGCTTGTTGTTTGTAAAAACGACTACGTAATGCTGCCTCCTTCGCAAGACCACAAGCGTGTTGGCGAGGGCGACACAGGCCTTAACACAGGCGGAATGGGCGCCTATGCGCCTGCTGCTGTTGCAACAGAAGAAGTTTTAAAAGACGTAAGAGAAAAAATAATTGCTCCAACTTTGGCAGGCTTAATTTCTGAAGGCATAGACTACAGAGGCACGCTTTATGTAGGCATTATGATAACCAAGCAGGGCCCTAAAGTTGTAGAATTTAATGTGCGCTTTGGCGACCCTGAATGCCAAGTGCTAATGCCGCTTTTGCAAAGCGATGCGCTGGAACTTTTAAATGACGTTGCAAACGCAAAACTAAACAGCGCAAACGTAAAAATTAAAGACGAATTTGCGGCAGTTGTTGTTGTTTGCGCAGAAGGCTATCCTGATAATTATCGCAAGGGCGATGTAATCACCTTCCCGTCTGAAATTGCGGCAGATTCTTACATTATCCACAGCGGCACAAAGCTAAATGACGCAGGCGAAATTATCACAAACGGCGGCAGAGTTTTAGGCATGACAGCCACAGGAAAGACACTTCAAGACGCATTGGATAAAGCTTATCTGCTCTGCAAAAATACAAGCTTCAAAGGCGGCTTTTATAGGCGAGACATTGCTCACAAACAACTTGCCCGCAATAAAAAATAAGTCATGAAACGTGATACTGTAATTTTTCTTTGCACAGGCAATATTTGCCGCTCTCCTATGGGAGAGGCACTGCTTAAAGATGCAATTGCAAAGCTGCCTGCAAGCAGCCCACTGCACAATTTGCGTGTAATTTCAGCAGGCACTTTTGGAGAAGACGGAATGGACGCAAGTCCATACTCTGTGCAGGTTCTGCACAAAATTGGAATCGATTTAAAAAATCACCTTGCACAAACTCTTACTAAAAAAATGCTGAATGAATGTTTTGCGCTTATTACGATGACAAAGGCGCACCTAGACACGACAAAACATCGCTTTCCAAACGATATGCCGCCGCACGCTTTTACGCTTCTTAGTTTATTGGAAGACAAAAAGTACGATGATGTACTAGACCCATACGGCTACAATATCCAAACCTACACTGAGGTAAGAGACGAAATAGCAAGCGCAATTCCGGCATTAGTAAAATATTTAGAGAAAGAATTAAAATAATGAAAGTTAGCATAGCATCAGACCATGGCGGACTAAGCCTAAAAAGCAAAGTCGCAAAAGCATTAGAATCGGAAGGCTACGAAGTAGTAGACTTTGGAGTTTTTGAACAAACTTCTGTTGACTACCCTGACTACGCAAAACTTGTAGGCAACAGCGTTCTTACAAACGAAACAGAAAAAGGCATACTAATTTGCACAACAGGCATAGGCATGTCTATAGCTGCAAATAAAATGACAGGCATACGTGCAGCGCTTTGCCATAATGAAGACTGTGCAAAGTATTCGCGCCTACACAACAACGCAAACGTGCTTTGCATGGGGCAAAAATATGTTGGCGAAAAACTGGGCGTGCAAATTGCAAAAATGTTTTTGCGCACAGAATTTGAAGGCGGCCGCCACGCCACAAGAGTCGGCAAGTTCGACTCAATGAATACTTGTTCATATAGCGGCGACTAATTTTTACAAAAAAAATTTAATTGAAGGGGCGAATTTTTCGCCCTTTTTTGTTTTGTATTTAGTTTTTATTTTTGAGAGTAGTTATTAGAGAAAGATTTTTAGGATTTTGAATGACTAAAAATAAATTTTAGAGTTTGTTAACACCCCCATTAGTCTTGGCTAAAACGCTGTCAAATTGTGGTTCAGACGAGTATATTAAAAAAGTTCACGGAAGGAGTGTATGAGGATACATGACTTTCGTGAACTTTTTTAATAACGGAGTATCAACCCAATTTCACAGCATTTAAAAACGGTAGCCCAGGTGGATAATGAAGGATGGTGCAGCATCTGCTTCTATTTTTTCTGCGCTGTGCTTGTCGGTACGCATTCTAATATCACGCCCAAAATTTGCGCCCACCGAAGCAGTTATATACGCATTTTTTGTAAAGTTATATGTTGCGCCAACGTAGCTTTGAACATAGCTGTCACGTGCGCTGCGCTTTTGCCCAAGTGCGTTATCTGCCAAACGATAGTAGCGATTTTTATATTCCACAGAGGCTGCTAAAATTAAACTTTCATCTCCGAAAACGTCATAATAAAGAGCGGCGCCTGCAAAGGTTGTCAGTTTTAGTTTTTCTGTGATTTGCCAGTTTATAAAAACTATGGGCATGCCAAGCCAGTCGTCGTCTAATCTGGAATATGCGCCTGCCCCAAAGCCAATTTGAAGTTCCCTTGTGAACATATAGCTTACGCCTGCGCCTGCAGAAAGCTGCGCCCCGTCAAAAACAGATTCGCCGCCCTCTGCGTTCATTCCCAAATTAGAGTATGCAAAAACGCTCCAGCGTTCGGCTATGCGGCCTAAGTAAAATCCTGTTAAGTAAGTTCTGTTTATTGAAGAAAAAGGAGCATTTGCTGAAGAAAAGTCGAAGCTGTCGTAGGCATAGTCTAAAGAGAGCGTAAGAAAATGTTTTTGCTGCCAAGCGCCTTGCGCTTTAACATTTACTTCCGCAGTATAAACGCCCATGTCGCCGCCAATTGCATTTTTTACATTTGCAGGAAGCGCAAATTCTCCTAAAGCTTCTGCAGTTACGCCAAGGTGCCAGTCGGGCGAAATTTCGCTAAGTATAGTGCTGCCGCCTGAAAGTGTTTGAGAATTTACATTAAGGAAGGTTAGAAGCAATCCTAGGCTTGTTAAAATTTTTTTTGTCATAAGCTTGTGTGTTTTATTTTGAATTTTCTAAATTTAAAGCAGAAAGATTGCGCTAGTCTCTTGCCGAAAGATTTAGATTTACTACTATTGCCTCTCCCTTAGGCGGCGCAGGAAAGGTTTGGCTTTTAAAGAAATTGTCAATAGAAGCGTCAAATGTTTTAGAGCTGCTGCGCCTTTCAAAACGCACATTTGTAACTTTGCCAAATGCGTTTATAGAAAGCTTTACTCTGGCCTCTAAAACCATGCCCATAAGTTCTTCAGGAACCACCCAAGAACGTTTTGTGATAGAGCTTATTAAAGATGCGTATGCGCCAAGTTCGCTTGCACTTGCAGAGGCGTATCTGCTTGCGCTAAAGTCTGAGCGCACAGTTGTTGTAAGTGAAGCGCCCACATTTTTTATGCCTTCAATATTTACAGGCTTATTGCTTGCAACAGGCTTTGTTTGTCTTGGTTTAGGCTCGCCATGTTCTTTTTGAAAATCTTTAAAAGATTTTTTTTCAGGCGGCTTAGGCGTATCTACAGGCTTTAAATTTTCAGTAGGCTTAGGTTCTGGTTTGGGCTTAGGACTTGGCTCTGGCGCAGGCTTTGGTTCAGGAGGCAAGTCTATTGGTTTTACATCAGGCAATTTTTTTACATCAAAATTAGGATTCAAAGCATCTTGCGGCGGAGGCGGCGGAAGCTCTTGCATTTGCTTAACTTGGGCGTCTGTAAGCATATCAAAAGACATATCTACAAGCGGAGTTTCATCAGCCTTAGGTTCAAAAAAATTTGCGGCAAAAGAAAACAAAAATGCACTCAAAATAACAAAGACGTGCAAGAATACAGAAATGCCTGTGCTGTAAATTCCGCCCACTGGTTTTGCATCTTTGTAGTCTGCGTGCATAAGCTACTGCAACCTTGTGTCTAGATGAAGCGTGGAAATATTGTTGCGCTTAATTGCGTCTATAACTGTAACAAGCTGCTGCCAAGTCAAAGACTTATCTGCCCTAAAACTGATTTTAGGATTTTCAGTTTTTGATAGATTGCTTAGCATTACTTCAAGCTCTAAAAAGCTGACAGGCTGCTTGCCCCAATAGATTTGCCCCTTTGCGTCAACGTTCACAACCTGAATTTCGGTTTCTGCAGCTTTGACTGCAGCAGGCGGCTGAGTTGGCAAATCTAGTTCTATCGACTGCTCTAAAAGAGGAGTCGAAACCATGAAAATAATTAGAAGCGAAAACGCAAGGTCCATAAGCGGCGCAACATTTAAGTCTGTCACGGCGCTGACACCTTGTTTTCTATGAAAATTTCTAGCCATAAAATTTATATTTGTAAGGCCTTATTATTTAAGAATTTTCTTCTTCTTCAGGATCAAAAAGCAAAATGTTTTTGTTTTCTGTCTGAGGTTTTTTTGCTTCTAAATTTGCATTGGAATTTTCTGAAAGAGGCTTATAAGTTTCTTTATTTTCTGCGCTTGCAGACTTACGAGTTTCAAGCTCTATTCTGTCTGCCAAATTGCCAGCAAAGTTTTCTAAATCTAAAACCATTCCTCTTGAAAGCGTAAGCAAAAAGTTGTAACCAAAAACAGAAGGAATTGCCACAATAAGCCCTGCAACTGTTGTAAGCAGCGCACCCGAAACACCAGGCGCCAGCGACTGCAATGTTGCAGATGTTTGCGTGCTAAGTGCGCCAAAGGCGTCCATCACACCCCAAACAGTGCCAAGCAAACCCAAGAAAGGTGCGCCGCTAATAATAGAGCCCAAGAGCACCATTGTAGATTCGTACTTCAAAGTTTGATGCGCAACAACACGCTGAATAGCATTCTCTACATGCCCCATTCTTACAGACTGCATTTCCATGCTAAAGTCTGAGGCGTCTGCCCTGCTCCAAGCATTCACAGCCTCTGCGACCATTACTGCGTAAGAGCCTTTCAGCCCCTTTTGCGTTGCAACTGCATTAAATATAGTGCTAGAGCCTGAAAGTTTTTTTTCTGTAAATGCGTTTAGTTTTTTAATCTCTACCAAATCAAAATATTTGCCAAGCATAACAGCCCACGCAACTAAGCTAAATATTGCAAGCAGCACTACAATCACCTGTCCTGCAAAGTTAGAATCAATAAAATACTGACTTACGCTTGCTGCAGAAAATGCAGGCTCTGTTAAAAATAAATTAAAATCTACTCCCATAAAAATAAAAAAACGTTTTCAAAATTCCACGCTTTTTTATTATAAAAATCGAGCTTTTTATTTTATTTTTGACTTATTTTTTAGCTCCTAAATATGCTCTTTCAAAAAAGGATAAGCAGGATGAGTTTTATCTGTGTATTTTTCTGCTTTTTTCAGATCTGCAATGGCCTCTTTATGCATGCCCTCTTGCTCTAAAAGCCTTGCGTAGTCTCTGATAATAAAAAGAGGAGCATTGCCTTTGCTTGCCTGGGCATAGCATTTTATTGCGCTTTTGGGGTCTTTTAATATCATCAAATAGATGGCAGCCTTGTCCAGATGAAGCCTTCTGGTATTAGGATTTTGCGCAATGCCCCTGTCTAAAAAATCTAAGGCCAGTTTTGCCTGACGCTCGTGCACTGCTTTTTTTTGAAGGGGCGTATGATCTTTATACGCAAGTATCCACATGGGAATATCGTAAGCCATAATGCCGCTGCCCAAGTGCCAAAACATTTCCACCTCGGGATCTAATTTTGCGGCAAGCTCTATGTTTGCCATGCATTTTATAGAGTCGAATTCCTCCCAAGCTTTGTAGGCTTTTATCCACGCAAAGTCTGCAATTAAAGAGCGATAGCCGCCTAAAATTCCAATAATCAAAGCCTGATCATCTAAAACTTTTGCATCTTTAAATTTGCGCTCATTTCCTTTTGCCAATTTTGCAAGAGGCAAAGTTATTAGCCCTATTAAAAATAGAAAAGCTAAAAGCAAAACTACATTGACTAATGACTTAAATCTCACGCTTAGAAAATGACAAAGTTGAAAGCAGTAAAAATGCAAAAATATAAATCAAAGAATAAGCTGCGGCAGAAAAGAATTTTACAGAATTCACTCCTAAAAATATAAAATGCTCAGTATAATCAAACAAACGCAAATCAGGAAAAAGCAAAACGCCAAACTTGTGGATAAGCGCACCCTCCGGCATAAATTCTGACGCCATAAGCAAAGAAACCATGCAGGCAAAGAAAGACATTATTATAGAAAACATCAAAGACCTTGAAAGCATAGAAATAAAAACGCTCATCGCCGCAATCATAGACAGCTTTAAAAACTGCAAAAATACAAATGCAAAAAAGCCCGTTATACTGATTCCAAATTTTTGGGAAATCACAAGTTCATCCTGATAATTTGGGGTGATTTTTAAAGCCATAAAAATCATCAAAAGCCCAAGCGAAGAAATTAAACTCACAAAAAATAAAAGCAGACCCATTTCTCCAAAAAATTTGCCCACAACAAAATCTAAAGCAGACACAGGTTTTGCAAGCAAGGTGCTGGCAGTTTTGCTTTCAAACTCAGAAT
>JAVBSE010000067.1:0-5310 GCA_031547315.1 Opitutales bacterium | reverse complement strand
GGTAAAAGTAACTTCATTGAAGCATTCAGTTTGCTTAGAAATATTATTTGGGGAGATTTGTGGATTGAGGAGTTTAGTAGGCTTAATTTCGCAAATGAGAGTTCAAAGAATGAGCCAACAGTATTTGAAATTCAATTTTATGCAATAGATAAAAATAAGTATAATTACAGGGTATCTTTCTTAAAAAATGTAATACTAGATGAATATTTGCATAAAAAAGAGAATGATAAATATGAACTTATAATTTCAAGAGTTTACAATAAAAAAAATAAAAAATATATAATTAAACATAATGAAAAATATGATACAAATTTGAATAATTTTTCCGAATTTACCCATCAAAAAAATTCAATTCTTTCATTGTTAAAAAATTTTGAAAATGACATTTTTTATTCTGTTATAAGTTCTTTTTTAGGTGTCATGGTAATAACGAATGATGACAAAGTTTGTCAAAAATTCAACTACGTATCAAGCTATAGATATTTCAGGAATAGAGGACTTGATGATTCAAGAACATTAGATAAGTGTATTCGAAAAATGATTACTCACCTTGATCTTGGAATAAGTAATTTTTCTCTTAAAGAGGTAAATAAAGAAAAAGAACTTATGTTCTCTTATAAAGGGCTGGATGATGAGTTGTTTTCAAAGGAAAATTCAAAAGGTACAAATAAGCTATTTGAAATGGCCTATTCGATATGTCATGTTCTTATCACAGGAGGTATTCTTTTAATAGATGAATTAGATAGCAATATACATCCGCTTGTAGCAAAAAAGATAGTTGAATTGTTTTCATCTGAACAAAATGAGAGCAATGCACAGTTGATATTTACAACCCACAACCCGCTATTTTTAGACGATATTTTAAGGAGAGACCAGATATGGTTTTGCGAAAAAGATGATAATGCAGTATCTCATTTATATCCTTTAAAATCTTTTAAAATGAGAAATGATGCTGTGATATCAAAAAGATATTTGTCTGGTGCATTTGGGGCTGTTCCATTCATTCCATCAACTTGGATGAACTCAAAAGATGATGCTCAAGAAATAATTGAAGAGTAATTTTTATGAGCACTTATACGCCATCAGACAGTAAAATTTCTTTAGAAAAAGAAATTTCACCTATCATTACATTCAAGATTTTTGTTGAAGGGCAAAAGAGTGAGAAAAATTATTTTTCTGATTTCGAAAAATTTATTGTAAACGAACTTAGCGGAAATGAATTCATTGAAATAGAGCCAATTCCTAGAGATTCAGGAGCTAGGAATTCAACTTTAATTGCAAAGGCTGAAATACAATATAATTCAGAAATAAGTTCTTCATCTAGTGATGATGAAAAATTATCAGAAGAGGATGAATCTGAAAATGATCTTTCTAAAATTTGGATATTATTTGATATTGAAGGAGATAATTGTACAAAATCTGAAAATGACTTGGCGCTATTAGAATTACAAAAACTGCAATCTAGAAATTCTCACATAAAAGTTGCCCTTTCTAATCCATCTTTTGAATATTGGGTGCTTTTACATCTTATAGATAGTAGCAATAAATGTAAACTCGTGTACACAGATGATAAGGCTGATAAATTATGTGATTATAAAAATGGCAAAAGTATGATGGGTGTATTCAAGCATTTCAAGGGTACGCCATTTCATAATTATAAGAAAAATTTTAATTTTGAGGAGTCTAAAATTTTTGAAGATAAAAAACACATACCTGCGACCAAGTTATCCAAAGAAATTAAGAAATTCCATCAGAAAAACAGTGCCAATCCAAAATCTTTTTCAAAAGATGAGCTTTATAAAAATAGGCCATTTACAGATGTTGATGAATTAATGGAAGAACTTTTGGAAGCAGTAAAACAAGTATCTCCTTACATTCAAATTAAAGAAAAAACAAAATAGGGAAGAGGGCTTTCTTAAAATTTTTAATCCCTATAATAGCGGGGTGCAAGATACTCACGAATTAAAATCTCTTCTTCTTTTGTGAGTTTGTCAGTATACTTAAAAGCAAAAGCTTTTTGCCCTTCAATTACAATGCCATTTGCGCCATGCTGCGCTGCAAGCTTTTGGCAGACTTTAGTGCTCTTTCCCGTAAACTCAATAACGCCAATGTAACCAAAGGGACGCTCAATTTTATCTTGGTCATAAAACACTTCTACATTCCCTTTATTTTCAGAAAATTCAGGCCCCTGCGCCTTCCAAGTAGGTGCTTCTTCTGACACACAAGCAAATAAGCTTAGGGCAATAAAAAAGATGGGAATGATATTTTTAATATGCATCAAAAGTAATATCGAATAAACTATCCAAAAACTAAGACAGGTAAATTAAAAAAAGAGTGCCTTTAAAAGCACTCTGATAATTGTAAAGATATTTCTAAAAATTCACTTAAAGAAATATCGGCAATTTAATTGCAGCAGCTATTGCTTTATCTAGGCAAGAAAGAGAAGCTTCAACTGCATTATTAATTGCCACACGCCACACTCTTTTATCTATAGCTGCAACTCGATCAAGCTTTAGTTTAAAATCAAAGAGAATCATTTCATAAATGAATTCTAATTCTTTTTCACTGCATTTTCCAGCCTTATAAAGCATTTTCATTTTTTCTATATGCGCATTGTATTCTGCTAATGCTTCTTGAGCTAATTCTCTGCTTTCAGTATTGGCAAAATGTACGTCTTTTATAGATTTGCTTAGAATTTCTAATAATTTTTCGCTCATAAATTTTCCTTATTTTATTCTATCTTTATCTGCTTCAGTTAGCGCAAGAGTAAGCAATTGGGAACTTAAAAGTTCTGTCATTAAAGTTACACTTTCAACACTTTTAAAACCTTCATTTTTATGAAGATTGCGAAATATAATAAATTTTTTTATAAATTCATCATAATTCTTTGCCATATCTTTGTTGTAAGGTTTCCCATGAATTTTTATCTGTAATACATAGATTTCAGTAAAAATATCATTATATTTTTTATCAAACTTAGGATAAGCTTCTTTACTTATATTGTCTGCTTGCTGAATTTCATAAAATAAACTTTGCGAGTGAACATAAATATTTATAAATGAATCTTCAATTTTTTGGTCGTACTGAGGAATGGCACATCCCAAAGGCAGCAGCATAGTAGCAATCCCCACAAGCCATATGAAAATAATTTTCCGTTTTTTGCTAAGTGCATTTTCCATATTAAAATCTTTCTTTTATCATTAACTTTAATAACTACTTTACTTCCTCTTCCATAAGTTCTTTTATGATGTCTTTAATTTTATCAATATCATTTACAGGACCAGAGTATTTGTAGTGTATTTTTTTTCCGTTTACTTCAATTTCGACTTCAAACTCTGCATTTTTTTTGTTTTTAAAATGTTCAAGCAGCATTTTAATAATGCTTTGAATAAGTTCTTTATTCTCTTTCAAAATTTTAAGAGAAATTGAAATTACAGGTATTAGACCTGCAAGAACAGAGCCTATGCCTTTTGTTTGCATTGCGGGCTGTTTAGAAAAAATTGGAATATCGCTTGATTCATCAAATCTTGCAGATTCCATTAAAGATTTTTGCGTAAATATCCAAAGCCCTTTTTCATTCTTAAACTCAGGCGTTATTATTACTGAATTTATAGGATTGGCAAATTCTGCTTCCGAAATTTTTACATAGTTATTTTTCATATTACTTATGCCTTTTTTGAAACTTAAAATTAATTAACTTAACGTGAGTATTCATATAGTTAAATTAGTATTTTTCAAGTATAAAATAAGTTTAATTGTTTTTATATTAAAATATTTTCATACTTAAGAATCAAAATTATTTCTAAGCACAGTAGAATATAACGATTTTTTTAATATAAGATATTGCAATTTTTTTATGAAACAGAGCATCAAGCCCAAGGTTCAACCAAAAAGTGGAGATGCGGGGAGTCGAACCCCGGTCCTATTTACTTTCGGATATGCCGTCTACACGTGTAGTTTCGCTTTAATTTAATTTGCGGCTTAGACCGAAACTATCGTCCGCAAACTGTTTGGCAGTAAGTGGCGGCTAAAACCCTGTCAAAACAATTTTAACCCCTGCACCTGATGTCGACGCCCACTTCTTATATCAGGTATCTAAGAGTAGACGCGCCGCTTCTTAATTAAGCAGCAATAGCGTATGTTTCGCCATTTATATGTTTTGTAATACATTTTTAACGGAGCCAAGTATCATCTCCGACGCGCAAGCACAAACTACGATAAACAGTCGAATTCCAGAACATCCCCAGAAAAATTGTTAAGCGCAATAAGCACCTACAAAAAAGCCTAAGCCATTTTGTATTTTTATATTTATCGTTTCTTTTCTCATAAACTCAAGCTAAATTATTCAAATTAGCTTTGAATATGTCTAGATTTTGAAAAAAAACTAAAAAAAGTCTTGCGCAAAAAAAAATATCTGCCAAGTTAATTTACTTTAACTTAAATGTTAAAAGCACAATAAACAGTGCGCCCGTAGCTCAATTGGATAGAGCATCTGACTACGGATCAGAAGGTTGCAGGTTCGACTCCTGCCGGGCGCGCCAGTTTAAAAAATTTCATAAGAGACTTTGAGAAACTTTCGTTTTCAGAGTCTCTTTTTTTTAATTTACCTGTCTTAGTTTTTAACTAGTTTATTCGATATTACTTTTGATGCGTATTAAGTAGTAGTAATAGATAGGGCGGAGCGGAAGAGTAAATCTTCCGCTCCGTTATTTTTTATAAAGTATGATAAGCGCTATTTAATGCTTTTTGCGCAAATTTTAGGTGCTAATTGTAAACATCACTGAGAACTTAAAAACTAGAAGAAGAAAAATTAGCCACAGATAACACAGATGGGCACAGATGATTTTTTTCATCTAAGCCTTTTGCTTACTGCTCCTTTAACTAGAGTCACCAGTGATTTGTAAGCTTTAAAAAACGTTTACTTTTTAGAATTGCCAGATGAATTTCCGCTCATTAACTCAAGATATTTTGACGGAGAAATTCCATGGATTTTTTTGAACACTCTAGAAAAATGATAAGGGTCAAAAAATGAAACCGCATTTGCCGCCTCTTTAACACTAAGATGTTTTTTCATCAAAAGTTCTGCAGCATAGTTCATCTTAAGCCTTGTTAAAAACATAAGCGGAGTTTGGTTTGATTAGCGCTTAAAAAGCCTGCACAAATATGCCTCTCTTAAAAAGCATTTTTCGGCAATATCAAATATGTTTGTAAGGTTTTGATAATTTTCTGTTATATAATTTTTGCAGCGCAAAAATGTTTGAAAAGAAGTGCTCATCTGTGTTTTGTCGGCACTTGATTTTTTTGAAATAG
>JAVBSE010000009.1:0-7068 GCA_031547315.1 Opitutales bacterium | reverse complement strand
TAAATAGTATTCGCCATTGCAAATATCGATAATTTCCTCTTTTGGCAGCATCATAAATGCAGTTGAAAACCCGTCTGCCAAAAGTGCGCTATCGCAAATAGCCCAAGTTCTAAATGGAGCGTCCACAGGCGGTTTGCCTGTTCTGCTGTCTATTATATGCTCGCCCTGCATTGCAGTGCCAGAACAGCCTATTGCGCAATTTTTAATTGGCAAATTTGGCAAGGTTTGCCCTGCAAAAGTTATACCCCAAGAATCGCAGCCCTCAGGCGGGATAGAAACTCTTATGCTGCTGCCACCAAAAGAGATCATGCAAGACTCTATTTCCCAAACGTCTCTCAAATTTTCCATCATTACGTCAACAGCAAACCCCTTGCCTACTGCGCCTAAGTCTATAAGCCCATCTTCTAATTTTTGCACCATATATTCGTCTGGGCTGAGCGCAAGTTTTGCAGTTTTGGGCTTATCAAATTTTTTTATGTTTTTTGCATTTAAATAGTATTCGCCATTGCAAATATCGAGTGCACAATTTGTAATAGAATGCAAATACATTGCGCCGATTAAGACATCCATAGTGGTCTCTAAAATTTTGCAAGTTTCGCCAACTTTTAAATCATTTATCTGCGAAATTTCGCTGTCAATATTGAAGATGCTAAGCTCTGATTCAAGCCTTTCAAGCGTCCAGACCTGATGCTGATAGGCACTTGCGGCGTATTCTTGCGTAATACCGCTAAATGCAAAATCAATAAATGTGTTCATCCCCTTGTTTCTAAACTTAATCATAAAAACAGTGTTTCAGAAAAAAAACTTTTTCTCAAGGCAAAGATTATTATTGTTTTACTTTAAGAAATTACGATAGTATGAAAAACAAAACATAATAACTTTTCACAATGCGCAAATCATTAATTTTACTTACCCTAGTTTTTTTAAGCTTAAAATCTTTTGCCATCACAGTAATGAATGGCGCAAGCGACACACGTGAAGCGTGCGTTTGGCTGCAAGGCGATGCTTCAGCCCAATACTCTCTTAGCTACACAGGCGAAAAATCTAAACACCTGCTTAAGCAAACTACCGACGAATCCGGCATAGTAAAATTCATACTTAGCGACCTAGCCCCATCTAGCGCTTACGAATATAAAATTTCTGAACCCAATACCGAAAGCGAATTTAAAAGCTTTGTAAAAACTGCACCTGATATTGAACTGCGTTCGCCTGCGCCAGATTTTTCAGTGGCTATTTTGGGCAAAAATCACAATAACGACGCTGTCTATGACGAGCCTTTCAAAACCCCCGGCGCTGAATACGAAATTTATAATGTGGTAAAAGAAAAGTCTCCTATTGCAGTGGTCTGGGCAAATAATGTTGCAAATTTCAGACCTGCAGACTGGGGCAGCAAAAGCGGAATGCAGGCCAGATATAAGTACGAGCGCTCTCACGAAAAGTTACAAGGGCTTTTAGCTTCAAGTTCTCACTATGGAGTAATTGGCACTGGCAGCTATGGGGCGCCTAATTCTGACAAACGCCTTTGGAATAAGGCAGACAGCCTGGACGTTTTTGCAGACTATTGGACAAACGTTAAATCCAGCTTTTCAAGCAAAGAAAATGCCGCAACATTTTTTAGATACGCAGATGCAGAATTTTTTATTCTTGATGATGTCTCTCAAAGAAATGATTTAATTTTAGGAACCTCTATTAAAGAATTTTTTGGCAAAGAGCAGCTTGAATGGCTAATGGTTTCTCTTAAAAATTCCAGAGCAAAATTCAAAATAGTTATTTCAAATTCTCCGGTGGTAAACCCTGTAGAGAACCCTTCAAATTACGCTTATGCAAAGGCTGAAAGAAAAGAACTTCTAGACTTTCTTTTGTCTGAAAAAATTGGCGGCGTAGTATTTGCATCTGCAAATAAAAATTATGGCGAAATCACAAAGCTTGTAAGAGGCAACGCAAGTGAACTTGTTGAAGTAACAGCGGGTCCGCTTACTGCCCGCCCAGCCACAAAGCCGGAAGAATTAAATTATTTTAGACTCACTTCCAGCGCAGTCTTAAAACGCTCTTTTGTCCTCTTAAGCTTTAAAGGCCCTGAAAACGCAAGAACTATTGAGATAGAATTTATAGATTCTAAAGGAAAGTCTGTTTTTGCTTACAAGCTCACAACAGATTATCTTTACGAATTCAGATAAACATCACGCTTGCCATCGGCAAATCTTAGTTCAAAACTTGCGGGCGCTTGGCTTGCAAGTTTTATTATTTTACCATCTGCAGTTTGAGCAATTGTGTAGCCCCTATTCAGGGTGCTTTCAACACTAAGAAGCTCTAACTCACGCTCTGCAGCATCTAAAGAAAGCCTTAGCAAATCTAATTTTGCCGTAGGCGAAACTTTTTGAAATTCTGCAAAAACTTCTGCAAGCTCATTGCGCTTTTGCAAAATAATTTGAGACACATAAGCAGACAATTTTTCATCAGCGTCATCTAAAGAAATCAAGAAATTTGAAATTCTGTCTGCGGGCGAAAAATGAGAAAACGTCTGCTCAGCAGCCTCTAATTTTTCTTTGAAAATAGAAATGATATTTTTAATTTTCTCTAAAATTTCAGACTCCAAAGAATAAAGATTTTCTTTAAGCTCAATAAACTTGCTTGAAACTAGCTCTGCCGCAGCGCTTGGGGTTTCTGCACGCAAATCTGCACTAAAGTCAGAGAGCGTAAAATCTATTTCATGTCCCACAGCAGAAATTGTGGGAACCGCACTTGCAGCAACTGCCCTTGCAACAATTTCTTCATTAAAGCTCCATAAATCTTCCAAAGAACCGCCGCCACGCATTAAAATAAGCAGATCTAAATCTAAATTTTGCGCAATTTTAATTTGAGATACAATTTCCTGAGCAGCCTCTGTGCCCTGCACTCTTGAAGGCAAAATTATGATTTCTCCGCTCCAATTTCTGCGCCTTAAAATACTTAAAAAATCTCTGATTGCAGCGCCTGTTTCAGAAGTAATAACTGCGATTTTTTTTGGCAAATCAGGAATAGGTTTTTTTCTTGAAGAATCAAAAAGTCCTTCCTGGGAAAGCTTTTTCTTAAGTGCCTCAAATTTTTCTGAAAGGCTGCCCAAACCATCTGGCATAAATGCTTTAACTATTATCTGATAAGAGCCTCTGGTCTCGTAAACAGAAATTTCGCCATAGGCCAAAATCTTCATGCCCTCAGCAAGCTTCAATGAAGAATTCTGCATATAACCCTTAAAAAGCACTGCAGAAATAGACGCATTGTCATCTTTTAAAGTAAAATAAGTGTGCCCGCTTGAATAGGTTTTTAAGTTTGAAATTTCGCCCCTAATCCATAGCTCAGGAATAGAAATTTTAATCAGCGTTTTGAACCTTGCAGAAAACTCTGAAACGCTTAAAATTTCATCACTTTGTCTTAAAAAACTCATTTTTATTATTCAGCCTTTTTTGGACTAGCCTTGCAATAATTGCAAGAACTAAAAGCAAACTTATGCCCATCAAAAAGTTATTGAGCTGTGCATTTATAACTCCGTCCGAAAAACTAATATATGCAAAAACCTGAACAAATTGAATTGGAAAAGAAATTAGAATATATTTTTTTAAATTCACATTGGCTGCGCCCAATAAATAGTTTTGCACTGCAAATGGATTTCCGGGAATCATTCTCAATAAAAAAATAAAATCAGATTCATATTTTTCAGAAAGCTTTGGAATTTTAATTTTCTTAGATTCAAACCAAGGCATCAATTTATCTGAAAATTTTTTAGCTATAAAATACGCAAATATCATGCACAAAAAATTACCTGCAATGCAGAATAAAAAAACTTCAATCAGCGGCTCTGTTCTGGCGCCTGCGAGCAAATAAATAGGCGAAACAGGAAGCGCTAGCAAAGGCAAAATTAAAATTGCAAGCGTATATAAATATAAAGGGCCTGTTCTTAAAATCTCTAAGGCCTTGTTATTTTTTAAATACTCAGACAAATCTATAACTAGGCCCAGCAATTCTTTTTGCCAAAGAAAAATGCTCCAAAAACAAATTACTAAAAGCAAAAGCAACGCAATTACTATTATTCTAAGTTTGTTTTTTTTGATTTTATTTAGCATCAATAAAATTTTCTAGCACCTCACAAGCAAGCGAAATGTATTTTTTTATATTCATTTCTATGTCGCAGTTTTTTGAAAAATCGCTGACAAGCTTTATAGCTTTAAATTTTTTTATGTCGAAATTAAAAGCGCTAAGCGCAAGCAAAATTCCATAGCATTCCATATCTACAAGTTCTGCTTTTAAGGAAAGCTCTGCCCTCTTTTCATCACGCACTATGGGCTTGGAAGATGAAATTAAACTCAAACCATTTTTTTGCAGTTCAAAAACTTTGTCGCAATATGGGTCTGCTGAGAGCACTTTAGAAATTTCAAAAATGTCGCCAAGCGCAAAGCCCTGTTTTAATGCGCCGCAAGCACCTATGTTCAAAATTTCAGTAATTAGAAAATTATTCAATAAATAAGCTGTGCAAACTGCAGCATTTGCAGGACCAATTCCTGATATGCAAAGGCGTGCAGACTTATTTTCATAGACATCAAATGCAAGACAATCTAATTTCTGAAATCCAAATTTTTTGATGGCAAATTCAGCCTCTAAATACGTTGCAAAAATTATAGTCTTCATATCGAGTTTAAGTGCCTAAGAAGTTCTGCTCTGATATTTGAAATATCGTAAGAATATTCATTCACAAAAGCTGTTATGTGCTTACGCAAAACATCGTCTTGCAAATGCCTTGCGTGATTTTTAACAAGCGGAATTGTATCTTCAAAATTGGCAAAAGCAAAGCGAATAGAATCTCTTATTTGCGCTTCTATTTGCGATTTTAAATGCAGAAAATCTTTATGCAAACAAATGCAGCCCAAAGGAACAGGCAAGCCTGTTTTATTTGTCCAAAATTCGCCCAGATCTGCACGCAACTCTAAATTGTAATCTTTAAAAACAAAACGCCCTTCATGAATCAGAACACCTGCGTCGATTTTATTTTCTGCAAATGCAGGCAAAATTTCTGAAAATAACATAGGAGTAATTTTAGCCTCTGTCCCAGCAAAAAATTTATATAAAAGCGCTGCAGTTGTGTTTAAACCAGGCACTGCAACAAGACCAGATTTCCAGCCTTTTCTTGCAACAAAAACAGGACCTGTGCCTATCCCCAAAGCAGCACCTGCATCTAAAAGTTCGTACTTGTCTGCATTGGAAAGAAATGCTGGAAATGACAACTTTGTGATAGGATATGTTTCTTTAAATGCAAGTTCATTTAGAGTCTCAATATCATGCATTACAAATTCAAATTTGTCATTTTTTTGACTCAAAAATTTGTAATAAGAAAACACATCATTGGGGCAAGGTGTGATGGCAAATTTTAAAGTGTTTTTTGAAGCATTTTTTTCAGATAAATTCATTTTTGCACCTCAAAATTTTATAATTTTTCGTAAAGCCCGCCCCTTGCAAAAGGAATTTTGCCGGCGGCTTTTATTACTTCTTGCATTTGTTTTGCAGAGCTTGTGTTTTCAATACCTGCAGACTTAACCACAAGCTCGTCCATCAGAACTCCGCCCATGTCGTTTGCGCCCATTTGTATTGCAATTTCTGCAATTTTTAATCCTTCTGTGAGCCATCCCGATTGAATTACATTTACATTATCTAAGAAAATTCTTGATAGTGCAATTGTCTTTAAAAACTCTGGCGCGCTTATTCTGCCAAGATGCTCAAGCCTTGTTTTTTCGGGTGCCAAAGGCCAAGCAATAAATGCTTTAAACACGCCCAATTCGTCTTGTAAATTGCGAACCAAATTTAAGTGCTCTAAACGTTCCTTAAAACTTTCTCCTATGCCAAATGTCATAGTTGCAGATGAGTGCATATTGTTTTTAGAAAGCGCCCTCATCACGCTTATCCACTCATCCACAGAGCTTTTAAGAGGCGACACATCTTGCCTTATGCGTTCTACCAAAATATCTGCAGCTCCGGGAATAGAGTCTGCGCCTGCTTCTTTCAAAAGACGCACACATTCGCAAACATCAATACCTGCACCCTTGGCAAAATAAACTACCTCTGAAGGCGAAAATACGTGCAAAAACAATTTGCTGTGTTTTGCCCTAAGCTTTCTTAAAATTCCACAGGCCCAATCTAAAGTGAACGCTTCATTTAAGCCGCCCTGAAGCATGATTTGAACTGCTCCATTTTTTACAGCTTCATCAGTAATTTTTAAAATTTCATCATCACTAAGCGTAAATTTTTCTATGACGCCTGCCCTTGCATGATAGGCGCAAAACTTGCATCTGGCATCACAAATATTAGAAAAATTTATCATTCTGTTTACAATGTAGCCCACTTCATTGCCTAAGCCCATTGCAGAGCTTCTTGCATTTGCCAAACGTACATAATCAAAGAACTTTGCGTCTTTTAAACTTAAAGCTTCTTCGAGACTAATGCGCTCATTTTTTTGAATTTTTTTAAGCAAATTTTTCATGCAATATATCTTGGCTTTTTAAGAAAGCTTCATCTGTAATTTTATAAATTAAAGCAGAATAATATTTGTCTGCATCTTGGGGTGTAAAGTTTTTTGAGTTCAAAGTTTTTGCAGCCAAGGCGCAATATTCGCTTCTGTTTTTTTCAAATTCGCATAAATTTGACTCATAAAATTCTGACATTTGCGAGGCTACTTTTTCGTAAATTTCTCTCTTAATCACTATGCCGGAAAATACCATAGGCACTTCAAAACAATCTTTCCAAAGTAGGCCCAAGTCATAAACAAATTCAAAACTTTTATTGAACGCCAAAGCCTTGTCGCCAATAAGTAAAACTGCGTCCGCTTCGTTAATATTTTTGCAAGAAAAATTGAGAGGATTAAAATTAAATTTTGCTCTGCATATGGCTACAAATGCGCCGACAGAGCTTTCTGAATCTGTAGTAAAATATATTTTTTTGCCCGCTAATTCCGAAAGTTCATACTTTGAAAAAATTTTAACAGACAAAACTGCGCCATCGCTTGCTATGCAAAAATTTGGCAAGAGCTTATAGTTTTTTTCTATT
>JAVBSE010000041.1:0-2727 GCA_031547315.1 Opitutales bacterium | reverse complement strand
CTTAAATGAGAATAAATAAGAGTTCAAATAGGGCTAAATGACATTCATTTGGCCTTATTTTTTTTGCTTAGATTTTTCTTCTTCAGCCTTCTTTTTAAATTCTTTTACAAATTCTTTAGATGGCAGATTTTCCAGATAAAGGTCTTTAACTGCGTATTTGCCGTTTTTAATGGCAACAATCGCGAAGGTATCTTTTGTGTTTTCTTTGGCGGCATTATTATAGCCCCTTTCAAGAATTGGAGCATTGAATTCGTTAGTAAAAAATTTATTGAAAGGCAGATTGAAAAATAATGTTTTCTTAGTTTTATCATATCTGTAGGGCCTTACAAAAATATAATTGCTGTCATTATCTGAACTTGAATTTAGCGACAATTTGGCAAAGCCATTTTCATCGGCGCTTAGGTATATTTTTACTTTTATATTACTATTCCAAAAGTAAACTATATCAGTGTTATAGCGGCTTCCTTTTTCTGCAATTTTCTTGTCTAATTCTTGAATTCCGCCTTCGTATTGAATTTCTTTTTCATCAAAATTTAGGCTTACGTATCTGCCTCTAAAAATATCATAAGGATCAACAGGCCTGCATTTAAACTTGAATTCAGAGCCCGTATTAACTACGTCTTCTTGTTTAATTATAATTCTTGTAATAGCTCCTAATTGAATAAGCAAAATTATTACAAATACGCTTAGGTAAATTAGATTTTTTTTAGTCTTCATAATTTAATCCTTTTTCTGAAATTTTTTCATTTTTCTTTTTTGCAAGATGCAAGTTAAGTGCAATTAAAACTATGCCCAGAACAATAAATGCTGCAGACTTTAAGAGTATAGAGGTGTCAGAATTTATAAAATATATCCAAGTTTGAAGCAGTATTAGAACTGTGCCAATATTCATATATAAAAAGCTGTCTATTTTTATACCCCTTAAGATAAATTGTACTGATGAAACAAACAAAATAACTGTGCTTAAAAATTTAATTAAACCAGGGATAAAACTTGGGTCTTCAGTCAATTTTGGAAGTATAGGAAATAAAATGCCTGCAACGCCCATTAAAGACAGTATAAATATTGGGGTATTCCATTTTTCTTTTAAAATAACTCTTATTATCAGCCCCAAATATATCAAAGCTAAAAGGGCAAAATAGGTGTATTGAATGCCATGATTTTTGTAATTAAAGTCAATATGTTCGTTAAAAAATATTGCTATAAGGCTTAGGATAGAGCAGCCAATTATCCCTACAATTGCAAGCGCAAGGCTGTTTATTTTAAATTTGTTTTCATCATTTTTAGCTTCGTTATTTAAGAGATAGAAGCTTAAAAATATTCCATAGCAAAGGCAGAAAACAGAAAAAATTAAAGACATTTCGTTGTAATTTGAAATAGCGGAAACAAGCGTAAATGGAAGAAGTATTAAAAATAAATAAAAGCCAATTATAGAAAAAACATTTCTTGGGCATTTATAATAGTTGTATAAAAATTGCCCAACAAAGAGTATTAAAAAGGCGCTATAAAACCAGATATCGCTGTAACTTAAGTCGTCAAAAGTCCAAATTGAAAAAATTACAAATGACGCCAAAAGTCCAAGTTTTGATTTAAAAATTATAGGAATAAAAAATGTTAATGCCAAGACCCCAAACATAAAAGAATGAAAGTCTCCATCTATATGATACACTTGGGAGGTAACAGCTATTGCAGAAATTACGCCTGCAATATTTAACAGGGGTACTATTTCAATCCAACTGCTGTCTTTAAATTTTGGAAATAATGCAAAGGCCAAAATTACAGAAACTATTAAGGGTATAAAACCTATAAAAAGTTGTACGGGTTTAGAAAAAGCATCCCAATTATGATTTATGGCAAGTATAGCGCCAAGTGTTATTAAAACTACACCAAGCAGGTAAAGCAGGGCAAAACCTGCAGAACTGTGTATGCTCTTCGGCCTATTTTGCGCACGCAAATAGTTTTCCAGCTTTTCTTTACTGGACGCATCTAACAAGCCTAAATTTAAGTATTCGGGTATTTTATTTAAGAGTTCTTTATCAAAGTTTTTCATAAAGCCAAACGCCTTTCTTTATTTTTTTCTGATTTAAAATTTACATATTAACAGTTTGCTTGTCAAGTATTTTAAACTAAATACAAAATTTATTTTTTTTGAATTGCATTCATACGTTTGAGAAGATACGACTAAGCTATACATATTACTGCAAGCCAAGAAAGAACTGCTCAAGGCTACCTCGGAAATAACTCTTGTGATAGATACCAGTGATACTATTATCAATAATGGCACTCTAAAAATAGGCTCAAGCAGTTTAGAGGTTGGCAAAAGATATAAAATTTTTGAAGGCACTGCAAATGGAGACCTTTTTAATGAATCTGGCAAATATTCTTTCACTAATAGCGATGGCACAGGCTACATTTTAGACAATCAAGGTTTCTTAACAATAGTTCCTGAGCCTTCTACTTATGCTGCAATTTTTGGTGCAGTCGCATTGGCGTTTGCAGCATATCGCCGCAGAAAGTAAAAGATAGTTTAAAATTTTAAAATATTTAAGGGGCAATTTTTTGCCCTTTTTTGTTTTTAAAAAGTCTTAAGAAATTTTAATTGAAAGTATATTTTTTTTAAAGATACTGATTTTATGAGAAAATTTTTATGTTTAGCTTTTAGTTTTTTTTCAGTTTTTGTTTTTGGCACTTTGCTATGCGCTCAAGATAAAAAAATAATTTTTGCCT
>JAVBSE010000210.1:0-2698 GCA_031547315.1 Opitutales bacterium | reverse complement strand
AATTTCTGAAAAAGTTTTTACATCAAATATTTTAACTCTGCCATCTTTCACTGCAAGTGCAATTTTGCTGCCGCAAACAAAGTACTCCATTCTTTTTTCACCTATAAAAACAGATTTTTCGCACTTTAAATTTGAAAAATTTCCTAAAGAAAAATTTGCATCTTTATCTGCAAAGAAAAATTTGCCTTCAAAATTTTCCATTTGAATTTCAGGCAAAACACCAAGATTGTCGCTCTCTGATATTTTTTTACCGTCTTTGGAATTCACAGAATAAATTGTGCCCTTATGCCCTGCCACAAGCAAAGTGTTCTCATATAAAATAGGCGCAAGCGGCAAGTGAGAATCTAAGCGGGTCTGCCAGATTTTTTCTTTACGTTTAACATCGAAAGCTTCTAAGTCGCCGGCGCAATTTGCAAAATATGCAGCATTTTTTGCAAGCAAAATACGCCCATTTACAGCATCAGAGGCTTCTATTACAAAGCTTTCAGAACCATCATAATTTAACGCATAAACTTTTTTATTGTAAGAGCCTATAAAAATATAATCTTTGGAAAAGCTAAAATCGCCGGCAGTTTTGTCGCTTATTTTTTTAGACCAAATTTGCTTTTTTTCATCAAGTGAAAATGCCAAAATATCGCCATCATCTGTACCCACATAAATAGTGTTTTTATTTAAAGAAAATGCCTGAGGATAAGAATTTACACTTAACTTTTCTTCAAAAAGTTTTTCCAACTTTAAATTGTACCCCCTAATTTTTAAATCATAAGAAATTGTATAAATTAAATTTCCGTCAGATAAAATTTTTACAGCGCTTTCTATTTTTTTTGATGCGGCAAGCGTGTAATTTTGTTTCAAAATTTGCTTATCTTCTTTTACATTTTTTTCAAAAAAAAGTAAGCAAGCAAGCACCAAACAGAGCAATGCAAAAAATGTTAGTGTTGCGCTGGTTTTATTCATTTTCTAAATCATAAGAAATTGCGCCTGTAGGACAATTTTTAATGTGTTCTTTTGTTAAAACAGAAGCCCAAGTGCGGCTTTGTGGCTTATCCGGCGTTGCCTTTGAAGAACGCCCCCTTATGGCAAAACCTCCAAGACTTGCGCAGTTTGCGCAAAGTACGCATTTTGCTTTTTCAAAGACAATTCCATTTGCCCTTACTCTGTCAAAAGTTTTAATTTTTAAGGCTTTGGGCTGAGAAATTCCAAAGTCGTCTGCAAGCTTGCGCAGAACGCAGTCGTCTTCTTTTTTACAATGGCATTGCAGGCACCTGTTTTCATCATTTGAAGTCTCTGCCAATTTTTTGAGATCTTCCAAACTAGGTTTTCCAAAATTATGAATGTATCTGGAATTTTTTGAAGTTTTTTCCAATTTTGTAAAATTCTGCGGCCTGTATTTTAAAATTAAATCAGATATTTTTACAGCTTCATCTAAGAATTTGCGCCTGCAAACAATCTCGCAAGATTTTTTGCATTCTTCGCAAGGTGGGGCATTTTCAAGCATTTTTGCAAGCCCTATAAAATCTTTTGCGTTTAGTTTTTCTAAGAATCTTGGTATATTAAAACCAAAAGGACACGCCTTTGCACAGGGCGCAACGCAATCTCCTTTATGCTCTGCCAAAAGCAAAGATAAAGTTTCTTTGCGAAATTCCACAACACTTAAACTTGAAGTGTCAATTGACATTCCTTCTTGTATTTTAGCTGCGCAAGATGGTAAAAAAGCTTTTCTGTTTTTTTCAAAAACTGCGCAAATCATGCAACCTGCCCTATGCGAACTTGCATCTAAATTACAGAGTCTGGGAATTTCAATTCCAGCTCTTTGCGCAACTTGCACAATGGTTTCACCAAGATTTGCTTCTATTTGCTTTCCATCAATTTCTACAAAAAAACTCATATTTTTACCTCCACTGCGCCGAGCTTGCAGACTTCAAAACAGACTCCGCATTTTGTGCATTTTGCTTGGTCTATGACATGACGTTCAAAAGGGCTAAACGCAATTGCGCCTTCCGCGCATTCTTGCGCACACCTTGTACAGCCTATGCATTTTTCGTTTATTGAATACATTGTAAGCGCCTTACATTTGCCTGCAGGACAATGCCCATTTATATGGGCTTCAAATTCGCCTCTAAAATGCCTTAGTAAAGAAAGCGTTGGATTGGGCGCAGTTTTACCCAGTCCGCAAAGACTGGAATTCTTTACATAATTTGCAAGGCGCTCAAGTTCGTCTAAATCTTTTAAACTGCCCTTGCCTACTCTTAAAGCATTTATAATTTCTAGCATTTTGATTGTACCAACTCTGCAAGCAGTGCATTTTCCGCAAGATTCATCTGCAACAAATTCTAAAAAGTATGCGGCAATATCGACCATACAATCTTTGTCATCCAAAGCTACCATTCCGCCTGAGCCCATTATTGCGCCCGCTTTTTGAATTTCCTCATAATCCAGCGCAGTGTCAAAAGCAGACTCAGGAATACAGCCGCCGGAAGGCCCGCCTATTTGCACAGCTTTAAGCTTTCTGCCGGGTAAAGCACCGCCGCCAATTTCTTCTAAAACCTTGCGAATACTTATACCTAAAGGAACCTCAATAAGCCCGCCTCTAATAATTTTGCCTGCAAGCGCAAAAGTCTTTGCACCCTTGCTTTTTTGAGTGCCAATTTTGGCAAATTCTGCGCCGCCATTTTTTAAAATCCAAGGGACATTTGCA
>JAVBSE010000048.1:0-6793 GCA_031547315.1 Opitutales bacterium | reverse complement strand
TTTCTGGAGAAACTGTTCTTGCCTTAATTTCATCTTCATCGACATCATACTCAGGCCTTTGATAGCGCCCAAAGAACCAATCTACAGGTGTCATGGCAGAGTATTCTCCGTCTGCGATAAGCTTTAGCTTTTCTCTGGCTTCTTGTGCTGCAAGGCTGTTGGGAGCAATAGTAATTGTCTCGTTATAAAAAATTGTTGCTGCCTTAAAATTGTCTCTGTAGTGATAGTAAAAGTCTCCTAAAATTAGGCGGCTTCTGGCTCTGGTATCAAGCATAAATTCATAGCCTTGTTCTGCAACTGCTACTGAAGAGTCTTTAGGAAAAAGTATCAAAAAGTCTTGATAAAAATCTAAGGCTCTTGCTGCAGAAGCTTGGTCGTAATCAGGGCCCTGAACCATATCTTTGTAAGTTTTTGCCATTTGCAAATAAGCATCTGAAACAAAAACGCTTTGCGGATAAGCATTTATGAGCCTGTCAAGAGCGTCGATAGAAATATCAAATTCGCTCTCTTCATCGGCAATAAGCGCTATGTTGATTAAAGCCATTGGCGCATAATCGCTATACGGCGCATTAGATATAACCCATTCGTAATATTTTATGCCATCGTTATAGTTTGTAAACCAAGGAAACCAGCCCCACAAATAAGGAGTTTCGCCATCTTTAATTCTTGTGGCAAGCCTGTAAACCTGCCCAATTATCTGATTAAATTTAGGGTAGTCTGCATAGTTTTTAACTATGTGGTCAAAAGACTTAAAAGAGTCTTTAAACTGACCTCTTTCAGCATAAACTATGCCCATCTGATAATAGGCTTCAGGCGCAAAAATAGAATTAGGATACTCTTTAACAACAATGCCATAATAAGACAATGCGCCTGAAAAATCTTCTTCTTCCTGAGCCTCTTTGCCCTTATTCATAGCATCAAGAGCATTTTCAACATTGCCGGTATCAGGAAAAACCTGAGCCAGCACGCCTCCTTCAATCTTCCAACCAGATTCTTTAGTCCAAACCAAGTCTGCAAAAGCCGAGCCTGCTGTTAAGAAAAACAAGGATGAAAATATAAGAATCTGCTTAAAAAATTTACTCATAAACTACGCCCACTTTACTAAAGTAGCCCCCCAGGTCAAGCCCGCACCAAATGCCACAAATAAAATATGGTCGCCCTTT
Source organism: Opitutales bacterium (assembly GCA_031547315.1). Taxonomy (GTDB): domain Bacteria; phylum Verrucomicrobiota; class Verrucomicrobiia; order Opitutales; family Intestinicryptomonadaceae; genus Intestinicryptomonas. Next base: position 5,630 of record JAVBSE010000048.1, on the reverse strand, counting down.
TTAATGCGCCCTTGCGCCAAAGCCTCGTCTAAAGCAATAGGAATACTTGCGCTTGAAGTGTTGCCATACTTTTCAATATTTATAAAAACTTTTTCCATAGGAAGCTTTAGCTTTTTTACGACACTTTCAATAATTCTTGTGTTTGCCTGATGCGGAATCAATAAATCGAGTTTCTCAAGAGGCAAGCCATAGCGCTCTATAACTTCAAAAGCCTTATCGCCCATAATTTTTACCGCCATCTTAAAGACTTCTTTGCCATCCATTTTAACTGTGTTTAGCTTTGCGTCCAAAGTTTCATGCGTAGTTGGCATTGCGCTGCCGCCGGCAGGCATTTCTAAAGTAACCTGCCCAGAGCCGTCCGCACCCAAAACAGTATCCAAAACACCAACATTTTCTTCGTCAGAAATAGATAAAACTATTGCGCCTGCGCCATCGCCAAAAAGCACGCAAGTGTTTCTGTCTGTCCAATCTAACATTGTGGACATTTTTTCCGCACTTACAACAAGCGCATTTTTGTAATGCCCCGAACGCATCATTTTGGATGCAACTTCCAAACCATAAACAAAGCCGGAACAAGCAGCCTCTATGTCAAAACAAGGAATATTGTTTCTAATGCCAAGCTTTGCCTGCAACAAACAAGCTGTTGAAGGAAACATTTTATCAGGCGAAACTGTTGTAACAATAACAAGCTCAATATCTTCAGGACTCAAATTTGCAGCCTTCAGCGCCCTTTGAGAGGCAATTAAAGCCATATCAGAAGAGGCCTCGTTTGGCGCAGCAATACGCCTTTCTTTAATGCCTGATCGAGTGCTAATCCACTCGTCATTTGTATCTACAATTTTAGATATGTCGTCATTTGTTAAAATTTTTTCAGGCAGATAAGAGCCTGTACCACTGATTATTACAGATTTATTCTTCATTTAGATTTTCTAGATCGGAGTTTGATTTTTTTGCGTCTGTGATAGCACGTATTTTTAATACGTCATCAGCAATCTGATTATTTAAGTCTCTGCGGATACACTGAATTGCAATAGAAAGCGCACCTGCAATCTGCAAATTACTGCTAGACCCATGCCCTTTTACAACAAGCTTATCTAAGCCCAAAAGCGGCGCCCCTGAAAATTTCTCAACAGGAATGCGCCTTTTCATAGCCTTAAATGCGCCAATAGAAATAATCGCACCAAACTTTCTAAGCCAAGTGCGCTTAAGCTCTTCATTTAACATACCCTTAATCATCTTTGCAACACCCTCTACCGACTTTAAAACTACATTGCCGGTAAAGCCATCGCAAACAATGACATCGCAATCGCCCTGAAAAAGTTGAAAGCCCTCTACCAAACCTGCGTAATTGATTACGTCGGCAGATTCTTTCATTAAAAGGTGAGCGTTCTGCGTGAGAACATTCCCTTTGCCCTCCTCAGTGCCATTGCACAAAAGACCTACTTTAGGATTGCGTACGCCTGTTGCCGCTCTTGCATAGTTCGCACCCAAAATTGCGTTATCTAAAAGATGACTCGGTTTTGGATCCGGATTAGCGCCCACGTCAACAAGCACAAAATTTCTGTTGTCGGCAGGAATAACTGTTGCCAGCGCAGGGCGCTCAATGCCCTGCATAGTGCGCAGTTTGATAGTTCCGCCAGCCATAAGTGCGCCTGTATTCCCACAGCTTAAAACTGCATGGGCTGCGCCGCTTTTAGCAAGGTCAATAGCACGCATCATAGAAGAATCTCTTTTAGCCCTCATGGCCAAAATAGGTTTTTCGTGCATTTCTATTACCTGACTTGCATGATAAATAGTTAAACGCGGATCTTTCAAAAAGCCACGCTTTTTAAATTCTTCAGAAACCTGCGCTTCATCGCCTACAGCGATAATCTTAAGCGCACCTCTGTCAGCTTTAAGGACTTCGCAAATGCCAGAAACAACCTCTGACACGCCTTTATCTGCCCCCATTGCGTCGACCGCAACACAAGCTTCTTTATTAAATTCGCTCATTATTCTGATAATATGATTAAAGCATTCTATTAGAACACAAAAAACGCAGGTTTGTCTACAAAAAAACAAAGACCTGCGTTTTTAAAATTTTCTAAAAAAATCTAAGAATTAGACCTCAGCAGAGATAACTTGCCTACCTCTGTACATGCCGTTTGCAGGATTAACCCTGTGAGACATAAAAAGAGTTCCATCTGTAGAATCTTTCATAAATTCTGGCAGTTTGAACTGATTTGCGCCACGACGTTTGCGTGAGCGTTGCTTGGACTGTTTGCGTTTTGGTTGTCCCATGTTATTTACCTATCTGTTTTGAAAAACTTTGAAATTGAAAACACGTAAAAGTAGCTATTCGCCCCCTAGTGTCAACATCTTTTTTGAAATTATTTTTATAAAGAAAGGCCTTTTATTGTTTTTGCCTTAAATTGGGCTACTCATTAGCCTCTGCCTTTGGCTCTAATTCTTTGTAAACTTTGTCATAGTTTGCATTAAGTTTAAGAAGTTTAAAACGTCCACCTGAAATGATATCACCTGCCTTTTCAATAGTATTAGAACTAAGCCATATATAGTCATTTAACCAAGGCATTGAATATAAAAGTTCGTTCGTATTTTTATTATACCCTATAATTAAGCATTTTCTATGTCCACCCCCACCTTTTTTGAGTTTTTTGTAATCTATTTTCGATGACTTTAAATAATCATCTATTTCACTTTTTTTACTTGTTTCAGGTCTTTTAATCTTATGATTTTCCAATAATTTGTCCCATAAAGAATCTGCCATCACAATATGTTGAAATGCAGGAATTCCTGCATCTATGCTTTTGCTAATGCTTGTAAAAGAAAATTTTGTTATTTCAAAATTACCGCAACGCTTCAATTTTAAAAAATTGCTCAATCTATCGTCATTTATAGCTTCAGAAGTTGATTCAAGAATATGATCTTTCCAAGTATTTTGATAAAATAAAAAATTGCACATTAATATTGCTCCATCTTCAAAACCTAGACGAGCAGCTTCAATGACAACATCGCCATTGTCGTAAGTTTTAATGCTTGCTTTTGCTTCTTTTATTTTGCCACCAAGCTCTTGCGCAGAAGCAGTAGAAACACAAAAAAGTAAACATACTAAAGTGCATTTTGAGAGTGCATGTAAATTGTTCTTAAAGCTTCTAAATAAAGTGTTTTTCATAAATGATATAATCTTAAGATAGTTTTATTTATATTTTCAAAAGTCAGACGGACTTAATTCAAACACAGTTTTTAAAACACCTTTAAAAAATATTCAAGCTTTATTTTTCTTTAAATAAAAATCAGAGAAGCACACAAATTCAGATTGTTTAATTCCGACTGACATTCAATTCCAGCGTAAACATCAGTGAGATTAGCCACATAAATTATTCATAATAATTTATGTGATGAGAGAGGCGCTTGTTTTTATTTAAACTGGGGAAAGAAAAAACTGCGTTCTTTTTCTTTCCCTAATTTAACTTAAAACCAAGTGAAAGGTTCATAGTTCTGAAATTGGCTTTAAGCGTTGTTACGTCGAAATATTTTTAACTCTCATGAACATTACGCAAAGGCGTAATGAAGCGGCTTTGCTTTAGCAAAGAGTTGAGTATAACGAATACCGAGACATTTGCTACTGCAAATGCGAGCGCAATTAAAATACGCTTCGATCTAAAAATTTTCTTGTGCCTAGCTTAAATCACAATTTGAGAACTATGAATTACGCTAAGATTGCACACAAGTGCTTCGCACTTGTCTCTACGTCGAGGGCTAAGCCTTCGCTGCGGGTGCAGGGCTGCAGCCAAGCCCTGCAATAATCTTCACATAAGTTAAATTCTTTTAACTCGACAATTCTTTTCAAATTGTGGCTTAGGCTAGGCGCTAGAAATTTTTTGGGTTGCAGTGTATTTTAATACATAAAACTCAAAAATATTTCAACGCAACAACGCATGAGCCCAATTTCAAAAGAATTATATTGTTCTATTAACTAAGGATTCAGGGTCTGGGGCTCTGCCCATAAAGTTTTTGAAGGCCTGAAGTTCGTCTATAGTTTTGCCTGGTTTTAGAATTTTGTTGGCAAAGTCACGCCCTGTTTTGGGGTTAAATATGCCTTCTTTTTCAAAGCGGGTGAAGGCATCGGCATCTAGGCTTTCTGCCCATTTGTAAGAGTAGTAGGCGGCGGCGTAACCAACCGGGTCACCAAAAATGTGAGTAAAGTGGTGCAAGATTGTGTGGGGCGTTTGCGTATATTCTTGGCAGTAATCTTTGAGAGTTTCTCTTGCAATATTTTCTATATCTGGGCTTAGGTATTTTTTTACATTTGTGTGAAGCTCTAAATCTATTTTTGCGAATGAAAGCTGACGCATGGCAAAGCTTGCGCCTCTGAATTTTTTAGATTTGTCGAACTTTTCAAAAAGCTCTTTTGAGAGGGCTTCATTTGTTTGATAGTGTGAGGCAAAAGTTTTTAAGAAGTCAAATTTAGCACACCAATTTTCCATTATTTGCGATGGCAGCTCTACAAAATCCCAAGCGACAGTGCGCAAGCCATATTCGGGCGCATCCATCAAAATGAAGTGAATAAGATGACCAAATTCATGGAAAAGCGTGCTAAGTTCGTCGTGATTTAAGAGCGATGGCGCATTGCCTGAGGGCTCATTAAAATTTGCGGCAATTAGGCCAAGCTTGGGGTTTGTGCCATCCTCATCTTTTAGTAAATTCATCCAAGCGCCTGCCCTTTTGCCTTTGCGTGGAAAGAGATCTGCATAGAAAGACGCAATGTGCTTACCCTTTTCATCGCTCACTTCAAAAAACCTCACAGATTCGTGCCAAGATGGGCTTTCAGATTTTTTTATGTTTAGTCCGAACAAAGTTTTTGCAAGAGCAAATGCGCCATCTAAAGATTTTTCCAAACTAAAATATGGGCGGAAATTTTCTTGATCAAAATCATAATTTTTTTTGCGCATTTTTTCTGCCACAAATGCCACATTCCAAGGGTCTAGTTTTTTTGCGCCTGCAAAACTTTCTATTTCAGAAATATCTTTTTTGAATGCGTCTTGAAATTTACTGTGCAAATTTTCCACAAAATTTAGGGCTGTGTTGCCATCTTTTGCCATTCTGTTTTGTAGGATAAAGTCTGCAAAATTTTCTTTGCCAAGCAGCTTTGCTTTTGTGTCACGCAGTGCTATAATGTCTTGCATAATTTGAGTGTTGTCCCATGCGTCTTTGTCGCAAAGGTTTCCGTAAGCACTCCAAAGTTTTTTGCGCAAGGTTTCGTTTTCGCAATAGCTTAGAAGCGGCGCAAAAATTGGGGCGTCGAGCGTTAACAAGAAGCCTTCAAGATTTTTTTCTTCAGCTTTTTTCTTTGCCAAATTCAATGCAGATTCAGGCAGCCCCTTTAGTTCTGATTTTTCTTTAACTAAAAGCTCAAAAGCGTTTTGCGCATCAAGCGCATTTTCAGAAAATTTGCGTGTTAAGGCGGCAAGCTTTGCTTCAATTTCCTGAAGCTCTGCCTTTTGTGCTGAGTTTAAATTTGCGCCATTTTGCAGGAATGAACGCAGAGTTTCTTCTAATAAAATTTTTTCTGCAGCATTAAGATTTTCATTTTTTTCTTTGCAAATATTTACATTCTTCCAGAGCTTTTC